>JACCQV010000381.1 GCA_013813945.1 Deltaproteobacteria bacterium
GTGCAGTACGGCCCGCCGATCATCGTGCCGCAGGGCAGCACGACGGAGCCAGACACCGTGCGAGCCGTCACCGGTGAGCTCGACGCTGCGATCCGCCGCCTGACGATCAATGCACCGGACTGGGACACGGTGCGTGCGCTCGATGTGGTGCGGCGTCTGTATCAACCCCAGGAGATCTCGATCGAGGATCGCGTCGAGCTCTCGCGCCGGTTCAACCAGTACTACGCGTCGGTCGCCGGCGATCCGCGCGTGATCGACATCATGAGCCGCGTGCGGATGTATCAGCAGAAGCTCGACGAGCTCGGCCTCACCGATCGCGAGCTTCAGCGCGATCTATCGAAGATCGAGATCAGTGCTCGGATGATCAAGCATCTGATCCTCGTCGCGTTCTGGTTGCCGTTGACGGTTCCCGGTGCGCCGCTGCACATCCCGACGGTCGCGTTCGCGCGGATCGCAGGCCCGCGATTGACGCCGCGCAAGGATGTCGTCGCGACCACCAAGCTCCTGATCGGCATGCTGCTCGTGCTGCTGTCGTATGCCCTCGCGGTCTCGGTGCTGTGGTGGAAGGTCAGCTGGCAGTGGGCGCTCGCCGCGGCGATCGTCTTGCCGATCTCGGGATGGGCGACGCTGCGCGTGCTCGATCGGTTGCGACTCGTGCGTCGTGCCCTCGGCGTGCTCGTCCGTCAGCTGCGGTTCCGGCGCGAGGTCGCTGCGCTGCGCACCGAGCGCGAGACACTGTCGAACGACGTCATCCGCGTCGTCACCGAGATCAAGCCCGAGGGCCTGCCGCAGTTGTTTCCGGCCGATGATCCGCGGCGTGGCGATGCCGGGGAGTCATCGCGCGCGATCAAGAACGCCGATCTCGATGCGGAGCTCGACAAGGATGCCGCCCAGGCACGCGCCGAGGGTGACCCCGATTGAAGCCGCTCGTGGTCCTGCTCCACGGCCTGGCGCGAGGACACGGCTCGATGAAACGCCTCGCGACGTATTTGCGCACCCATGGCTTCGAGACGTTCTCTCGCAGCTACCCGTCGCGGCGGCACTCGATCAGCTATCTCGCGGGGGAGGTCGCCGACTGGATCAGCGAGCATGCCGGCGACCGGCCCGTGCATGCGGTGACGCACTCGATGGGGGGCGTGATCGTCCGCCACCTCCATGATCCGCGGATCCGGTGGGGACGGATCGTGATGCTCGCGCCGCCGAACCGCGGCAGCCAGCTCGCGGCGGGCCTGATGCGCAACCCCGTCTTTCGCTGGTACTACGGCCCTGCCGGGGCAGAGCTGGCAAATGGCGGCCAGTGGCCCGTGCCGCCTGCGCCGTTTGGCGTGATCGCTGGCACGCGCAGCCTCGCGTTCTCGAACGTCACGAGCTGGACCGTCGGCAGGCGATTTTCGCCGCTGACGCGCAACGACGGCACGGTCGCCGTCGAGGAAACCAAGCTGGACGGCATGACCGACTTCGCCGAGGTCGATGCGACGCACACCTGGATCATGAACGACGTGGGCGTGCAGGGGCTGGTCGTGAGTTACCTGCGAGATGGCGCCTTCCCGATCGTGACGAGCTGATCGCGGTCGTGTTACAGCCTTGCGCAGGAGGCTGCATGTTCGGTCGGTTCCTGCCACGCGAGACCAGCTTCTTCGACTTCTTCGAGCAGCATGCTGCGCTGACGATCGAGGGCACCAAGGAGTTTCTGTCCCTGGTCACCACCGGCGCGAACATCGCGGCGAAGTGCCGGCGGATCTCCGATATCGAGCACGAAACCGACACGATCACCCATCGCTGCGTGGAGGCTCTGCACAAGACGTTCATCACGCCGATCGACCGCGACTCGATCCACCGGCTGATCACGCGGATGGACGACGTCATGGACTTCGTCGAGGCCGCCGCCGAGCGCGTCGAGCTCTACGAGCTGACGGTGATGACGGCGGACGTCCGCGACCTGTCCGATGCACTGCACCGTGCGGCAGTTCAGGTCGAGGCTGCGGTCCGCGGTCTGCGCGACCTCAAGGATCCGAACGCGACGCTCAAGCTGTGCATCGACATCAATCGCCTCGAGAACGAGGCCGATGCGATCCTGCGCCGCTCCGTGGCGCGTCTGTTCAAGGAAGAAAAAGATCCGATCATGGTGATCAAGTGGAAAGAGGTCTACGAGAACCTCGAGAACGCCACGGATCGCTGTGAAGACGTCGCGAACATCATCGAGGGCGTGATCCTCGAGCACGCCTGACAGGTCATGGACCTCCAGGTCATCGTCATCGTCACGATCGCGGCAGCGCTGCTGTTCGACGTGATCAACGGCTTCCACGACGCCGCGAACTCGATCGCGACCGTGGTCTCGACCCGCGTGCTGTCACCGCGCGTGGCCGTGCTGTGGGCAGCCACCTTCAACTTCGTGGCCCTGTTCATCTTCCACCAGGGCGTCGCCGACACGATCTCGAAGACGATCCACGTCGACGGCGGCAGCGCGGGCTACGTGTGGGTCGTGATCTGCGGGCTGTTCGGCGCGATCGTGTGGAACCTCCTGACCTGGTGGCTCGGATTGCCGTCATCGAGCTCGCACGCCCTGATCGGTGGCTTGTCGGGCGCGGGCATCGCGTTCGGCGGCATGGACACGTTGCAGCTCGGCAAGATCGCGAAGACGCTCTACTTCATCCCGCTCGCTCCGATCATGGGCCTCGTGATCGGCAGCTTGCTGATGTTCATCGTGTACTGGGTGTTCCGCAAGGTCCGGCCACGCAAGGTCGACAAGTTGTTCCGGGTCGGTCAGCTGATCTCCGCGGGGCTGTACTCGATCGGGCACGGCGGTAACGACGCGCAGAAGACCGCGGGCGTGATCTGGGTCGTGATGATCGCCGGCGGCATGCTGCGCGGCCCGGACACGGCAACCGGCTTCGCAGGTGACCCCGCGCCGTACTGGATCTTCGTCGCCTCGTACGGTGCGATGGCGTTCGGCACCGCGATCGGCGGCTGGCGCATCGTCAAGACGATGGGCATGGGCCTGACCCACCTCAAGCCCGTCGGTGGCTTCTGCGCCGAGGTCGCGGGTGCGATCACCCTGTTCCTCGCCACCTACCTCAAGATCCCGGTCTCGACGACGCACACGATCACCGGCGCGATCGTCGGCGTCGGCTCGATGGGTCGCGCGCGCAGCGTCCGCTGGGGACTCGCCGCGCGGATCGTCTACGCCTGGATCTTCACGATCCCGGCGGCGGGGTTGATCGCGGCGTTCTCGGTGATGATCGCCCGCTTCTTCAACGCCTGGTGATCAGGTCGCCGGGTCGAGGGTGACCTCGAGCTCGAGCTTGTCGGTCGGAGTGGCGCTCTTGATCACGACGTCCTTGAGCTTGCCGCGCACGCAGGTGTCGGCCGCAACATCGCCGGTCGAAACGGTCTTGATGCTCGCCTTGCCGGCATCGAGCGCGATGACGACCTTCGTGAGCTTCGCCGTCTTCGGCGCCTTGTCGAGGCAGGTCAGGAGGGCGTCCTTGCGCGAGCGCACCGCGGTGGTCAAGGCGTCGTGCAGCGCGCGCTCCTTCGACAGCGCGACCTTGTCCGTGCGTGGTGCGAGCGGTTCCGCCGGCTTGCGCAGCGAGAGCTCGAGCCACAGCGCCGACTCGTTCGTCGGTAACTTGATCGCCGTCAGCGCGGTCGCGAGGCAAACGTCGTAGGTGCTGTCGCCGCTGCCGCGCACGAGAGCCTTGCTGCCGTCGATCCACGCGATCAGGTCGACGTCACCGAGCTTGGTCGCCCACTTCGCGGCACACGCCGCGATCGCGGTGGACTGCGCGTCGAGCGCCTGGGAGATGTCGGCGGCGCGGTTCGCGGTGTACGCGAGCCGCCGCGAGCTGAGCTGCCAGGTCGCGCCCTTGGGATCGATCAGCACGGCGACGTCCGAGATCCGCGGCGATGCGAGGTACGCGCCCGTCGTGACTGCTTTATCGAGGATGTCGATCCGGCCCACGACCACGATCGAGCTCGGCAGCGTCTCGGTGATGGCCGCCTTCTTGAGCCCGCCGGCGAGGCACCC
>JACCQV010000395.1 GCA_013813945.1 Deltaproteobacteria bacterium
GATGTCGATTGCGATACCGGCGAGCTGAACACGTCGATCAACCGCGCGGAGGGACTCGGCGGAACGACGAACTACTGGCACAACGCGCTGATCGAGCTCGACGACAAGGATCTCCGGAAGGCAGGGATCGAGCCGGGCGGCTTCGCTTCGTACTATCAGAGGGCCTGGGAGTTCTTTCTGTCCAAGGGAGAGCTCGAGGGCTGCAACCGTGCGCGCGACGCGAACGCGGAGAGTCTGAAGGGCGGCCAATCGACGATCGCGCACATGGTGCTGCCCCAGACCCGCCACAACGTGTGGAACCTCGCAAACCAGCGCAATCCCGGTGACACGATCGATGTCGTCTACGGACAGGCGAAGCGGATCGTCGATGGTGGCGTCGAGCTACAGGGAGGCAAGCGCCTCGAGGCCGACCACGTCATCGCCTGTGGCGGCGGACTCGGCACACCGGTGCTGCTGGCAGCCTCGCTCGGTCAGGAGAACGGATTTGTCCCCGGCTACCACGATCACCCGATGGCGTACGTCGCGAAAGTGAAGCTGCGGGACGGCAGCCGGCTGAAGAAGGTGTCGAGCACGGCCACGCTGTCGGCCGACGTCCGCGCCGGGTTGATCTACGACACGGACGATCTGAAGACGGTGGTGTATCTGCGCCCCGCAGTCGACATGCGGCTCGGCTCGATCATGGGGCCCGCTCGATACATCCTCTCGGACCTCCGCAACGACCCATTCTCGCCGAAGAAGATCATGATGCTGCTCGGCAACCTCGAGGCGGTGCGCGAGGCGATCCTGTTCAAGACCCGGCTCGGGTTCCGCGGGAACTACTACTCGGTGCTGATCCTCGGCGAGCAGACGCCACTCGCGCGTCGCGGCCTCCAGATGGCGAAGGGAAAGCGGCCGGCGCTCAACTGGCACGTCACGCCCGAGGAGCTGCGCTCGTACGAGGCGAGCGTCGACAAGTTCTACGCCGAGTTCGCCGACGACATCATCGAGCGCAGCGTGGTGCCGACGGCGAGCTGGGAGTTCCGCAACGCGGCGCACCACTCCGGGACCGCGACCTCGTTCGTGCCGGCCCCCGCCACTCCTGGGAATACGAGCAAGGAGTTCTTCGGCGTGACCGGGCTGCCGAACGCCTACGTGTGCGATGGGTCGCTGCTGCGCGCTGCGGGAATCGCGAACAGCGGGCTCACCCTCGTGGCGCTCACCTACCGTCTCGCGGAGATCCTGCGCCAGTGATCGCGCGCGCGACACGGATCCCGTCGAGCGCGGCCGAGACGATGCCGCCCGCGTATCCTGCACCTTCCGCGCACGGGTAGAGACCTGCGAGATCCGGCGACTCGAGGCGCTCGGGATCGCGGGGAACCCGGACCGGAGACGACGTGCGGGACTCGACGCCGACGAGGACCGCATCCTGGGTCAGGTAGCCGCGCATCTGCCGATCGAAGTGACCGAGTGCTTCGCGCAAGCGTGACGCGATCGGGATGCCGATCGAGTCGAGCACCGCGCCGATGTCGCCCGCCATCAGGCCCGGCTCGTAACTCGACGACGGAACGGTGCTCGACGGTTTGCCGCGCACGAAGTCTGTCGCGCGAGTGGCGGGTGCCCGCAGCCCGCCGCCGCCCGCGAGCGCGGCCGCTTGCTCGAGACGACGCTGCAGCTCGACCCCACCGAACGGACGCGACAGGCCGAGCCGATCGAGATCGGCGAGCTCGATCGAGACGACGAGGCCCGAGTTCGCGTACGGCGAGTCGCGCCGCGACAGGCTCATGCCGTTGACGACGACGCCGTCGGGCTCGGTCGCCGCGGGCACGATCCAGCCGCCCGGGCACATGCAGAACGAGAACGCGCCGCGCTTGTCGCTGGGCGTGAAGGCGAGCTTGTACGACGCGGCGGGAAGCTTCGCGTGACCCGCGGCGCGGCCGTACTGGATCGAATCGATCAGCGGCTGCGGATGTTCGATCCGCACGCCCATCGCGAACGGCTTGGCCTCGAGGCGAGCTCCTGCACGGGCGAGGAGCTCGTGGACATCGCGTGCCGAGTGGCCGGTCGCGACCACCACGGCGCGCCCGGTGACCTCGCCGCCGTCGGCGAGCTCGACGCCGATCGCACGCCCCTCGCGGACGATGAGGCCGGTGACGCGCGCGTTGAACCGGACCTCGCTGCCGACGGATTCGAGGCGCTCGCGCAGCGCGGTGATCACCTTGGGCAGCTTGTTCGAGCCGATGTGTGGCCGTGCATCGACGAGGATGTCCTCGGGTGCGCCGTGCACGGCGAGCACCTCGATCACGTCACGTACATCGCCACGCTTGTGCGAGCGCGTGTACAGCTTGCCGTCGGAGTAGGTCCCTGCCCCGCCCTCGCCGAAACAGTAGTTGCTGTCGGTGTCGACCACGCCGTGCTGCGTGAGGCCTTTGAGGTCGCGGCGCCGTGCCTGCACCGGCTTGCCGCGATCGACGATCACCGACTTCACTCCGGCGCGTGCGAGCTCGTACGCACAGAACAGTCCGGCCGGGCCGCCACCGACGATCACCACGGGCGGTCCCGAGACCTCGCGGAGCGGTGCCCCGCCGATCGGGGCGCCCGGCGTGACCGCTCCGACGATCAGGTGAAACCTGACTCGACCACGGCGGGCGTCGATCGAGCGCTTGCGCAGCTCCAGCGGGGGCAGCGTCTCGGCGGCAACCTCGAGCTGCGCCGCGAGCTTGCGGGTCAGGGCGCGTGGATCGTCCGGCTCGTCGAGGCCGAGCTCGACGGTGTAGTCCTGATCCGGCTCCAAGCGCATCACACAGCATCGTAGCCCATCACGACACGGGCGGTGGGCGCGGTGGGAGGAGCCGCGCAAGCTTGCGCTCGAACCGGGCGCGTCGCCGGCGATCCCACCACCGCATGACGGCACCGAAACCCAGTGCGTCCGCGACGGCGTTGAGGACGAGGAAGCAAATGACCGACGCCATCGGGGTGGCCAGAGTGCCGAGGATCGCCACCCACCCACGTCAGTCATTCCTCGACAGGATGCCAGATCCGATTACTGTGGAGCTGTGAGACCCATCGTGACGACGTCCGCACTCGGCCTGATCCTCGCGTTGTGCATCGGCTGCACGAAGGCGACCTCTGCCGGGGAGGATGGAACCGGCGTCGCGCCACCGCCACCACCGCCGGGCGATGTGAGCGTCGAGCTCTCCGGCGTCACGCTCGGTGAGGATTGCGGAGCGGGATGGGCGCCTCCACCGCCGGCGCCCCCCGCGAGGAGGGCTGCGCCGTCGACGCCCGCCGCGATGGCGCCCGCCGATTGCGCGGAGCCAGGTTGCGGCAACCACTACCGCGCGTGTCAGCAGACCTCGATCCAGCTCGCGCTGCATGCGACGGGCACGAGCGGGCCAACGCCGGTGCGCATCAGGAAGGTCGAGCTCCTCGATGCGAAGGGCGCATCGCTCGGAGAGCTGACGCCGAAGAGCCCGTCGCGGTGGTCCGATGCCGGTGCGTATCAAGCCTGGGACCAGACACTCGCCCCGGGCGAGCGCGCCGCGGTCAGCTACGTGCTCAGCACGCCGGGCTGGAACACGATGGAAGGCGGGATGTACGCCCAGACGGGCAAGACGTTCCAGGTCCGCGTCACGGTCCTGGTCGGCGCCAAGGACCGCGTGGTCGAGAAGAAGGCGATCCAGCCCGCGATCGCACCGCCGCCGGTCCCGACCTGAGCCACCCTGGCCGACGAGCGCGGTCCGAGCATGGTCGGTAGATCGTTCGCGCGCCTGATACGTATCTCCAGGGGTGCGACGTGCCCTGCTCCTCCTGGTCTGCCTCGCCGGGGCAGCTGACGCTCGTCCGCCGGTCCAGCTCGCCGAGGATCCGGAGTCAGCTCACCGCCCGGCACTCGAGTGGTCGACCTGGTTCCGGCTCGGGTTCGGGATGCGGCCGGCGGACCCGGATGCGGCTGCGCGGACGACGACGCCGCCACCACCGGCGGGTCAGGTCACGACCTGGGAGGCGGCACTCGGGATCGATCTGACCGGCGCCCTCTCCGGCTCGGGGAACATCCGGATCGGTCCGTGGCTCGAGGTGCGCGGCCTCAGCGTCGTCGGAGGCGGCGAGCTCGTCATCCAGCGAGTGCCGAAGACGATCGACATGTTTCTCTACGAAGGTCAGGGTGTCCTCGTGATGCGGGCCGGCGGCAATCACGAGCGGGCGACGGGTCAGCTCGCGTACGGCTACCTCGCGCCGTGGAATCTGTTCCGGCCTGACCGCGGAGCAGCTCGCTACATGATCGGCGTACGGTTCGTCGCCACGTACACGCGTGCGATCGAAGACCCGCGGGACTGGTCGGCCACCATCGGCCTCGAGACCGAGCCGGTGGGCGCCTTGCGGTTCCTGCTCGGCATCCGGTCCTGGTACTAGCCGGTCAGTTCACGTCATCATCGTCGTCGTCGTCGTCGTCGTCGTCGAGGCCGTCGTCATCGTCGTCATCGGACGCGAGAAGGTGGGGCGCCCCGGCGCGCTTCCGCTCGATCTCGAATGCGGGCGAGCCTTGCAGGCGGGACAGCCACTGCTTCGCCGTCTTCTCCTGCCAGCCCCACTGCTCGGCGAGAACGTGGAACATTCCGCCGATCAGTCGGTCGTCGAAGGGCGGATCCTGCATGACCTCCCACTTCACGTGGTGGTTCGAGTGTCGCAGCATCCGATCGAACAGTGCGATCACGTCGGGATCGAGCGAACCGGACCGAAGTGCGCGAACCGCCGCCTCGAGTACCCGCGATTCGGGATCGAGCAGGTTCGCCCCGCCCTGTCGCGCATTGCCGATCACGTCGTGGGCTGCCTGCAGGACCGCCCCTCGCGCGGATGGGAGCGAACGGCGACCCGCCTCGGCGATGAGAGCGGCCCGGCCGACCACGTGAGGTTCGTTGATCAAGCGCACGAGCTCGGTGGCATCGAGAGTCTTCGCCGTGCGGCGATCGAACACGGGCGCGAGGGCGAGCGGCTTGCCGAGCCGCGCGAGTAACGCGTGCGCCTGCTCGCGAATCTCGGACTCCGAGAATCGCGTCAACCAGACGAGGTCCGCCGGATCGATCAGCTGCGGTAGCTCGAAGCCCATCCGCAGAGCGATATGCACGTTCCGGAGCGTGTGTTCGTGGCTGTAGTCGAGCGAGGTCAAGGTCTGATGAAGAAGCGGCCGCAGCGCGTCGGCAGTTGCCGGGTCGACCTCGCCACCGCGCGCGAGCACCAGCGCGACCTGGCGCGCGAGCATCGGGGTCAGATCATCGCGTGCAGTCTTCGAGTCCTCGAGACGCCGGCGCGCTACCTCGCGACGAGCCGGTGCCAGGACGCGCGCAAGCCTGCCGTACGCAAAGTGCAAACGACTGTTCGCGTCGCCCTCGTTGCGACGCTGCAGCGGAGACAGCAAAGCGGTGAGCACCGCGTCGTCGACGTCGCGTGGCTCCGGTGCGGCGGCCAGGCAGGTCGCAAGCGCGTCCGCGGCGGCAGGCCGGGCCTCATCGTTGTGATCACCGGACGCGGTGATCAGCTTCGTCAGCGCGGGGATCGCGGCCGGATCGCCGATCGCGCCGAGTGCGGTCGCCGCCCTGGTCAGCAGATCCTCACGGCCGATCGACTCCGTGTAGGACTTGATCGAATTGTCATCGATCATGCGGCAGAGCGCGGCCACGCTACCGCGTTCGCGCAGCGCGCCGAGAACATCGACGACCGCACAGCGTCGATGTGCATACTTCTCCTGGATCCGGAGCAATGGCCGCAGGATCGATGCCACGCGGGTGTCGAGCACACCGGCGGTCGCCCTCGCAGCGAGCAGCTCGCCGGCATAGCGCGCGATATGACGATCGCACTCCTCGTCAGTCCCGGGATCGTCGATCTCTCGATCGGCGGTCGCGAAACTATCGTCGTCATCGTCATCGCCGTCGTCGAACGTCGCATCAACGACGTCACCAGGATCCGGGCCCTCGGCTGCGAGTGCCTCCGAGGTGGTCACGAGATCGATCGCGAGCTCGCGGAGCATCTGCGCGACTTCCCCGTTGCTCCAGTCACTCTGACCGGCGATCCACCCATCGATCGCTGCGTCACCGCCCTCGGCGTGAACCGCGACCAGCGGATTCCCGCCGAGCACGAACGGCTCCTCGGTCTCCCCCATCAGGCCGCCATACTTCTGGGTCATGGTCGCGCCCGCGAACCGGGCGTGGACGACGGGGATGACCTCGTCGAGCTTGCTGAGAACCCACAGCAGGTGATGCACCTGCTGCTCCGTCGAGCTGGGCACCGCAAACCGATCGACCCAGAGATGCGCCGCGTGGTTCGTCCGGTCGATCGTGACGGCTGCGTTGCGATAGCGCCCGCCGTACGGCGCGAGCCACAGCGCATGGAGGCCGAACAGCACCGAGCCCTCCCCCGGGACCGCGGGACCTGCGAGCTTGAACGCGATCCCGAAGTCCTCCCAGTCGAGCTCGTCGAGGATCGCCGGATAGCCGTCGACCGGGAAGCGCACCGAGCTGACCATCGGAGGGGCGCCGTGCGACCACAACGGAGGCTCGTCGCTGATCACGCCATGGGGCCCGGTCGGCGAGTCGGCATCGTCATCGTCATCGTCATCCTGGAGATCTTCCGGGTCTGCGAGGACGATCGGCTGCGTGCGCATCGAATCGTCCGCGTACTCATCGCCGGCAGCGTCCTCGTCATCATCTTCGTCTGTATTCGGTAGACTGGTTCCGGTCTGAAAGAACCACGTCTCCTCGACGCCCTTGCTCGCCGACTCCTCGATCAGACGGCGCTGCATCTCGACCGCCTCGCCAGGCTCCGGCGGCACCCAGGGCACTCCGACGATGCGCATCGGCTCGTCGAGCTCGTCGTCGGGCAGATCCGCGATGAAGGCGTCTGCATCGGGGATGATCGCGGCGAAGTGGTGGATCAGGTCGATGAGCTCCGACCGACCGGCTGCACGCTGCAGACGGAAGACAACGAACGCGAATGCGGTCTCGCCCTGTCGCGCCTCGAGGCCGTGCACCCGCATCAGTTGCCCTCCTGGCGTGCGTGCCAGTCACGGAACAACGTCTTGAACTCGGGCCACTCGAGCAGAGGCCCGAGGTCGCCGTCGACCTCGATCTTACCGATGTGATCGTAGTCGTGCTCGATCGCGAGCTTGACCTGCGCGAACGCACGCGCGAGGTCTCCGATCGCCGCATACGCACAGGCCGCCGAGTGGAAGATGTGCGGGTTCTCGTGCGCGACAGGCTGAGCGCGCTCCGCGATCCGGACCGCTGCGTCGTGAGCCTTCGCCGCGTGCGCCTGCACGCAGGCGTTGTTCATCGCGCGCAGGTAGTTCGTGCGCTCGTCGCCCTCGCCGGGGATCGCGAGCGCCAGCAAGCGATCGTAGAGCGCAAGAGCAGCATCGCGCTGCTCTGCCTGGGTTGCCTTCCACGCGAGCGCGGACAGGAGGTTGATGTCATCAGGGAGCAGCGGCACAAGACGCATCATCCGAGCTGGGGCGTACTCGAGGATTGCATCGCCAAGCTCGCCGAACAGCTCGTGTGCCACGTCCTGGTACGTCGCCGCCGTCGAGGATCCCGCCAGTGCCAGGTCCACGACCTCGGAGAATCGGTCGTGGCCGCGCTTGCCGAGCCGCACGGCGACGTTGATCCGGACAGGCGCGGCGAACCGCGGCAACCAGGCGAGCAACTCATCGCTCTTACCCGCGATCTTCGCGCGATCGCCGTCGAGCAAGAGCATGGCGTGGGTGAACTGAACGTCGCTGTCGTCGGGTGCGAGGCGCAGCGCCCGTTCGGTCAGCGCGAGCGCGGCGGTCACGCGCGCGGGGTCCGGGACCGGACGGCCATCATCATCCGCAGCAAGCTCCCCGACGTCGTCGCTAGCCGCGTTCTCCTCGGCGACCATCCGCGCGGCTTCGGCTGCGTCGACAATGCCCCGGACCTCCGTGGCAGTACCGTCCTGAGCTCGGATGAAGCTCGGCGTCACGACGATCTGCAGCGCTGGCCAGCTCTCGAACCGGTACGTGCCGACGCTGGCGACCCGCAGCCTCGCCTCGATCTCGCGCGCGAGCTCCTGGGTGATGTCGAGCACCAGCTCGCCGTCGTCGAGCTCATAGCCGAGCTGGCTCGCCGGCCGCAGCTGGAGCACCGCACTGCGCCCACGCAGCTCGTAGGGTCGGCCATGGCGCAGTCGTCCTCGCATCGCTCGTGGCAGCACCGCCGCATACAACGCGCCGAGCTCGATCCGCAGGTGGCCATCGTCGGAGTCGAGCTTCATCTCGCCGGCGAACGTCAGGTCCTCCGATGAGCCCTCTGCGGCGACGCGGGTCTCCACCTCGCGCGCGGTGCTCGGATCGTCGAGAACCGCTGGACGGTGAAGATCCGTGATCAGATGCGGCAGTCGCTTGCTCAGGATCTCGATCAGGCCGGGCGTCGACCACTCCTGGATCAGCCGGTACTCCTCGTCGGTGATCCCCACGATCTGAACGAAGCGCGCCTTGCCAAACTCGGACTCGATGTCGGAGAGCTCCGGGTCCTCGGCAAAGCAGATCGCGGTGATCCGTGTGGCGCTGTCGAGCGCGATCGGACCATTGAGACCCATCTTGTGGCCCGGCGCGAACCGGTTTCCGGTGCTGAACACATAGCGCGCGAGGTTCTGCAGGAAGTTGAGCGCCCACGCCGGTGGTTGATCCTGATCGGATGGCCGGGCGAGGCGGAACGTCAGCTCGAACCCGAACCCACTCTCGTCGGGATCATCGGTCTCCTTGGCGAACAGATCGGTGAACCCGTACGTGATGAAGTGCCAGTGCGGCACCGGCTCCGTCCGCGGATAGACCGAGATGCCATGAATCGGATCGTTGCCGCCGAGCGCGTGCGGCAACGCGGTCCCGAAGTGCAACGGCTCCAGATCGCGGTAGAGCGGCTCGAGGGCTCGATCGATGGCGTCCCATCCTGGTGAGCTGTCCTCGTCGTCGTCATCATCATCGTCATCATCATCGTCGTCATCGTTGTCGTCGGCGAGCCCGGTATCGGCGATCGGCGGTCGAGTCAGCACGCCGGTGAGCTGATCGTCGCGGGCGAGGCTCCCGACGAGGAGCGCCTCGAGCTCGGGTGTCAGCTCCGTTGCGAGGCTCGCGATCGCGGCTTCCCGTTCATCGTCGTGATGATCGCCAAGCTCGTCGAGCGCGGCGATCAGCGGCGCCCCGCACGCGGGGTCGCGATCGAGGGCTTCGAGCAGTGCGCGATGGGCGATGCCGTCTTCGACCCAGCGCCACGCGAGGTCGGCCCACTGGGCGCGGGGGGTCGCCGCGAGCTCCGCGATGATCTGCTGTCTGCGATCGGCATCGAGCCTCGCCTTCGCCTCTGCCTCGAGCTTGCGCTGGTCAGCGCGCCGCGGATCGAGATCGAGATCGCGGAACGCGGCGAGCCAGGCACGGACATCCTCGATCGTGCCCAGCTGATTGCGCCCGGCACGCAGCTCATCGATCAGCTTCGCGGCGTCGCGAACCAGGCGTGCACCATGAGCACGCGTGATCTCCAGGTACTTGTCGAGCTCGGGCTCGTCGAACAGATACGCGCGCCACATCGCGTACAGCGCCGTAGGGATGAACTTCTCGCACGCCTCGTAGCGGGCCGGCAGCTGGTCGGCCGGGATGACCTGGTTGAAGTCGGCCATGAACAAGCCCGGCACGTCGGCGACGTCGGTCACCCCATCGTTCTTGAGCAGCGC
>JACCQV010000401.1 GCA_013813945.1 Deltaproteobacteria bacterium
TCGTTCTTCTGGGACGTCCACAACGACTTCTTCGAGGAGATCGCGAAGTTCCGCGCCGGTCGCCGGATGTGGGCCAAGATCATGCGCGAGCGGTTCGGCGCCAAGAATCCGAAGTCGTGGCTGCTCCGCACGCACGCGCAGACCGCAGGCGTCTCGCTGATGGCGCAGCAGCCGATGAACAACGTCATCCGCACCACGATGCAGGCGCTCGCGGCGGTGCTCGGCGGCACGCAGTCACTGCACACGAACAGCTACGATGAGACCTACGCGCTGCCGACCGAGGCGGCTGCGGAGCTCGCATTGCGTACACAGCAGGTGATCTTCGAGGAGACCAACGTTGCGGCGGTCGCCGATCCGCTCGCCGGCAGCTACTTCATCGAGACGCTGACCGATCAGGTCGAGGCGGCTGCGTGGGAGTACATCAAGAAGATCGATGCGATGGGCGGCGTGGTGAAGGCGGTCGAGGCAGGCTACCCGCAGCGTGAGATCTCGCGGTCGGCGTTCGAGTACCAGCGGGACATCGACGCTCACCGGCGGGCGATCGTCGGCGTCAACAAGTACAAGAACGCCGATGAAGGCGACAACATCCCCACGCTGAAGATCGATCACGAGGCCGAGCAGAACCAGATCGACAAGGTGGTCGCGTTCCGCAGCAAGCGCGATCCGGCCGCCGCCGAGCGCGCTCTGGCTGCCGTGCGCTCCGCGCTCAAGGACGACAAGCAGAACGTGATGCCGCCGATCCTCGATGCCGTGAAGGTTCACGTCACGCTCGGCGAGATCTGCGACCTGTTCCGTAGCGAGCTCGGCGAGTATCGCGACCCCGCGTACCTCTAGCGCGCGCGGCGATCGACGAGCGTGGTGATCGCCAGCACGACGAGACCCATCGCGGCGAGCACGCAGGTCCGCGCGCGGCCGATCATCGTGTAGACGAGGCCGATCGGTCCGGTCGAGCCGAGCACGCCATAGAGCGCGTAGTTCGTGCCGTCGGCGATGCCGAGCCCGAGCGGGACGATGTTGGACAGGAACGTGATCAGGATGCCGAGCGAGAGGTTCGCCACCACCAGCGGCGATGTCAGCGGCACGAGCGCGGCGATCATGACGACGATCGTCCCGATCCAGCTCAGCGTTCGCGACGCGAGGACAAAGGCGATCCCGCGGCGCGCGCCGGGCCGACCGAACTGCTTCACGTGGTGATCGATGTCCGCGACCTTGATGCGCCAGCGATCCGCACGCGCGACTGACACCAGGTGGATCCGCTGCGCCGCACCGATCAGCGTGCCGATCGCGCCGCGGCGGGCCACGACGAGCAGGCTCACGAACACGCCGATCAGGATCACGGTCGCGATCCACACGATGGTCTGCGTGCGGCCCGGCAGATCGAGCAGCAGCAGCGTCACCGGCACGCCGAGCACGATCGCCGCGATCGCCACCGTGAACGTCGCGAGGTTGAACATCACGATCGCGGACACGGCGGCCGACGTCGGTGCGTGCTCCGCGAGCATCGTGATCTTGATCGCCTCGCCCATCGAGTTCGTGGGCGTCAGCCGGTTGATCGCGACACCGCTGGCCTGCGCGGCGAACACGCGCCAGTACGAGACGTTCGGTGCATAGGGCCGCACGAAGCTGTAGGTCGCGCCGGCATCGAACATCACCGAGCCAAGATCGAGCGCGGCCATCACGACGAACCACCACCCCGTGCCGATCATCGCGGCGATCAGGGCATCCCAGCCGAGCTGATCGATCAGGAACGCGAACGCGACCGCGCCGATCACGATGGCGATCGCGTGGAAGACGCGTCGTGCGCGACTGCGGCCTGCCATGCCGTGACCATACCGGGTCCGGTGTCCGCCGTGGGCCGGACGACTCGTCCCGCGCACGGACGACTGGCGTCGCAACTCGACGTCGTGCCGTGACGAGTTGCTTGGCGCGCAGCATGAACAGGACCAAGGCATGCGCCCACGCCGACCTCCTCATCCTCTCGAGCATCATGCTTCCTTTCGCGCGGTGATCGCCGCCGCACCGCCGCTCGCGGAGCTCGCGACCCGGTTACGTACCGGCACGAGCAAGGTCACTGTAGCCAGTGCGGGGCCGGAGGCCGCAGACCTCGTCGGCACGCTCGCGATCGCCTGCGGTGATCTTGCCGATGGCTTCGCGGCACCGCCCGAGAGCCGGCGCCGGATCACCGCGCATCATCGCGCGTGGATTGCGATCCGCGAGATCGATCGGGCGGTGACCGCCGCCGCCCGTCGCCGGCTCGCCCCGCCCGAGATCGTCAAGCGCGCGCAGCGGGCGATCGATCGGGCTGACGTGCTGATCGGCGCCCTACTTCCCGCGTGATCCCACGCTTGCCCCCCTCTACCGTGTGACTATCCAGGACCGGAGGACGGATGCGTACCAAGGTAGCGATCCTGTTGTGTGGTGCTGCGCTCGCGATGAGCGGCTGCAAGAAGAAGGGCACCGGAGGCGGTGGGGGTGGCGGCTGGTTCGTCGGCACCGAAGGCCTGATGGTGAACCTCGATCCGGAGACCGCCGCGAGCACCGAGTACGATCTCGGCGAGACCGAGCGACTCACGACGATCGCGTGCCGCTACACCGCGGAGGCGTGGGTCGGCGGCGCCCGGGGCACTCTGCTCTACACCAGCGATGCCGGCGACGAGTGGATCTCCCACGCTCTGCCGACCACCGCGGACGTCGAGGCGATCGCCACGCAGGACACCGGTCCCGTGTTCATCGCCGGTGATGGCGTGTTCCTCACGGCGACGCCCGCGTTCGTCACCGGCGACGCAACGTGGACCGACCTCGGCGACGGCGTGACCCGGTTCACCGCCGTGTCGGCCGCTCGGCACGGCGAGACGGTGCTGGCAGTCAGCGACGACGGAGGGGTGTGGTCGTACGAGGGCGGCCGTCTCGTCAAGCGCACCACGATCTACGGAGCCGATGCGATCGCGGTCTCCGCCGATGGTCAGACCGTGCTGCTCGCGGGCGTCGGTCTGTCGCGCAGTACGGACGGTGGGCACACGTGGACAGCCTTGGCCGTGGACCCCAGTATCCGGTTCGCGGACATCCGGATCGATGACCGGGGTGAGGGCTTCGCGGTCGGCAGCGCGGGAGCGATCGCACGCGTGGATGCCGAGGGCCGCGTCCTGCTCCAGCGCGTCGGAACCGCGGATCTACAGACGTTGTTCGTGCCGTACTCGTCCGCGTGGGACGGCGTCGGCTACGCGGCCGGAGATGGCGGTCAGATCTGGCTGACGCGCGACGCCGGCTGGACCTGGGAGATGGGCCCCCATGTCGGGCGCACCGTGCTCGGTGTGGACGAGATCGGTGACGCACATCGGTAAGCGCCGGATGCGAACGAACCTGGCTCCCGCAAGCGATCCATCGCATGCTTCGCTGGCGTGAGCATCTCCGTCGACGCTGAGCTCGACCCGTTGATCGGGCGTGTGTTCGCCTCGCGTTACAAGATCGAGGCTCAGCTGGGAGCGGGCGCGATGGGCACCGTGTACCGCGCTCGCCACCTCAAGGTGGGCCGGCCGTTCGCGGTGAAGATGCTGCACGGGCGGCTGCTCCTCGACGACAAGCAGCGCAAGCGCTTCGAGCGGGAGGCGGAGCTCGCCGGGAAGCTTCATCACGTCAACTGCGTCGGCGTGGTCGATGTCGGAGAGACCGAGGACGGCATCCACTTCATGGTCATGGAGTACGCCGACGGCCCGTCGCTCGGCTCGGTCGTCGATGGGCCGATGGCGCCAGAGCGGATGATCGACCTCGTGAAACAGATGTGCGAAGGCCTTCAGCACGCGCACGAACACGGGCTGATCCATCGCGACTTCAAGCCCGATAACGTGATCGTCGAGCGCGACAAACGCGGTGGTGAGCGGCCGCGCATCGTCGACTTCGGGCTCGCGATCCTGCGTGAGGATGCGACCGTGCCTGACCGTGCGGATCGGCTCACCACGGCGGGCCTCGTCCTCGGGACTCCGCACTACATGGCCCCGGAGCACGCGATGGGGGGCGGCATCGATCATCGGATCGACCTCTTCGCACTCGGCGTGATCTGCTATGAGCTGTTGACCGGCCACCTGCCCTACGACGGCGATGGCGTCGAGGTCGCGCGAGCGAACCTGCTGATCGCCACGCCGCCGATGGGCGTCCGGGTTCCCGGGTGCGACGTTGACCCGCTGCTCGAGGCGTTCACGCGCGCGTTGATGCAGAAGGATCCCGCCGACCGCCCGCAGACGGCGAAGCGAGCCCGCGAGCTGCTCGAGCTGATCGCGACGGACCGTGCCGCGGCCGCCATCGCGCTCGGCGTGGAGCTGCCCATCGAGCAGCCGGTCCCCGCGAGTCCCGGATCCGCGCTCGTGGCGCCGGCCGCTCACGAGCTGCCCGAGCCTGCTCCGGCGATCAGCGCACCGAGTCCGCATGTGATGCCCAGCTTCGAGCGAGCCGTCTCCGCGGTCGATGGAGAGGTCGCGCCCGAGCGTCGGACGCCGACCGCCGTGCCACCGAACCGTCGGCTGCTGGCGATCGGCGTCGGGATCGGACTGGTTGCGGCCGGCGTCGCCGCCGTGCTGATCGCCACGGGCGGCGGCAGCTCGGGCGGAACGACGATCGATTCCACGCCGGTGATCGCGGCCGTCGCGGCAGATGCCGGAACCGAGCCGCTCCTCGATGCCACGGTTCCAGCGGCGCTCGACGCTGCTCCGGCAGTCGTCCCGATCGTGCCCGACGCGGGGACTGCCAGCACCACGAATGCAACGAACCCCAAGCAGCCGAAACAACCGAAACAGCCGAAACAGCCGAAACAGCCGAAACAGCCGAAACAGCCGAAACCGGCGGCTCCGCCGAAACCAGCGCAGCCGCTCGTGCTCGATACGTCCGCATCGGGTGTGGCCCAGCTCTACGGGGCCGTGGGTCGCGAGCTCAAGAACCTCGACACGCGGCGAGGCGCTGCTGCGACGTCGACCCTGTGGCCCCGCTATCTCCGGATCCGGATCAACGATGCGATCGCGACGCCCGAGAAACGGCTCGAGGCGCATCGCATCCTGAGCTCACTGCGCACGGAGATCGCAACGCAGCGTTAGCGAGCGGCTTCGAGACTGTCGCGCAGCTGCTTGCGCGCGCGGTGCGCTCGAATCTTCACGTTCGCGACCGTGATTCCGAGGCGCTCTGCAGTCTCGCCTTCGGTCGCATCGACGCGGCACAGCAGCACCTCACGATACTTCGGCTCGAGTGCGGAGATCGCGCGCTGCACGTACTGCTCGGTGTCGAGATCGGTCAGCTGGCCTTCGGGGCTTTTCGCATCGTCGGCGAGCCATGCACCGAGCTGCTC
>JACCQV010000424.1 GCA_013813945.1 Deltaproteobacteria bacterium
CCGACGCAGCGCTCGTGCCCGCGCCCGCGCCGACGTTGCGGCTCGTCCGCGCTTCCTCGAACACCCCGCCCTCGCCCGAGCCGGTGCCCGGATTTTCGCGCGCGGCCTCCGACGCGGCGCTCTGGCCAGCACCACGACCGACGTGATCGCTGATGCGTGCCTGCTCGAACGTGTTGTTGCTCTGGGTCCGCGTGTTGCCCTTCGCGCCGCTCGCGCGATCCGGCGCCGAGCCACCACCGCCACCGCCACCACCCCCGCCCGACGAGCCACCGCCCGGGATGAAGCTCGAGACCAGACCGCGGGCGCCGGCGAGCGCGCCTCCGCGACCACCGACGAGCGAATTCAATCCTGGAGGTGCAGGCGCGGGTGCAGGCGCGGGTGCAGGCGCGGGCGCAGGTGCGGGCTCGGGGGGCGCAGCACCAGTAGCGGCAGCGGCAGCCGGGCGCTCCGTCGCTTCGATCTGCTCCTTGACCTTCTCCTCCGCTATCGCGCCGAGCTCTCCCGCGCCGGAGCCGGAGACCTGCGTCGCTGCCGAGTTCGCCACGTTCATCGTGATCGCGGAGCCACTGATCGTGATGTCGCCACTGGCCTTGAAGCCAAACGTTGCGGCCGAGTGGACGAGCAGCTGCGCTCCCTTGCCCTTCAGCGTCTGGCCGATGCCCATCTTCAGCGCGTTGCTGTGCATGATCACGTTGGCGGCTGCCTTGACCGTGATGTCACCCGCGCTCTCGATCTTGACGAGCTTCGCTGCGGAATCGAGGACGATCTGGTTCTTCTTCGTCTTGTCGACGATGATGACCTTCTCGGCGCCCTCCTTGTCGTCGAAGATCACGCGGTGCCCCGAGCGTGACTTGATCAGCTTCGTGTTGTTGTTGCCCGATGCGTTGACCTCGACCGGCTCCTGCTTCTTGCTCCACAGCGCTCCGATCACGATCGGCCGATCGACATCGCCGTGCTCGAACACGACCAGCAGCTGGTCCGCGACCTCGGGCAGGAAGTACGTCCCGCGCTCGGGACCACCCATCGGGATCGCGATGCGCGCCCAGTACGTCGTCTCCTCGTCGTTGAGCCAGGGGAACTTGACCTTGACGCGATAGCCCGGATTGCCTTCGCCCTCGGTGTTCTCGGCGACGATGGCGAGGTGAACGCCACGCAGCTTGTCCGCGCGGACCGCGGTCGGCATCACTCGATCGATTCCGAAGAAGGTCACTCGCTATCCAATCTTGATCGTCTGTGCGTCGTAATTGCTCGGCGAGCTGGAGGTGATCTTTCCCGCGGAGCTGCCCTCGAGCGTCACGGCGCCACCGGCTTTGACGTCCATGGTGGTCTTCGCGTTGATCTTGATGTCGCCGCCTGCGGTGACGGTGAGCTTGCCGTCCTTGCAGGTGATCTCCATCTTGCCTTCCATTGTCGAGATCGAGACGCCCTCCGCGCCGGCCATCGGAGGCTTGTAGACAGCGCAGGTGTTCGGACCGGCGCCATCTTTCGCGAAGTTACCGACGCCGATCATGTTCTTGCCCGTCTTGTCGGCGAACACGACCTTGGTCTTCGCCGTGTCGTCGAAGATCAGGCGCGAGCCCGAGCGGCTGCGATAGCCGCGAAAGTTGTTCTTGCCGTCCTCGTTGGGCTCGGGCGAGAAGTCCGGCGTGCTCCACACGCCGCCGACGATCACCGGCTGCGAGAAGTCACCGGCGATGAACATGACGATCACGACGTCGTCGATGTCAGGCAGCGTGTACCAGCCGAACTTGTTGCCCTCCATCGGCGTCATCAGCTGCGCCCAGTGCGTCTGATCGACGTCACCGCCGTCGAGCCACGGCATGCGGATCTTGATGCGGTCGAGGTTGTCCGGATCCTTGTTCTGGCAGACCACGCCGTAGTGCAGTCCGTACTGCACGAGATCGAGCGACTCGATCCGTGGTCCGCCGGCGCGCATCGATCAGGAGCCGCCCTTCTGTGCGTCGCGAGCGAGCTTGAGGATCGTGACAAAGCCACCCTCCTTGGCCTTCGGCATCGTGTGCCGATGGGTGATCCCCATGACGTAATACTTGCCGTTGAAGGGGTCATCCGCCTTCAGCGCGTTCGCGGTGATCTCCACGACCTCGCCGAGCTGGACCTCCGAGTTCCCGGCACACTCGGCCTCGCCGGTCAGGAATTGAAGATTCAGGTCACGGACCCTGGCCTTCGCCAGCATGTTCGCCTCTTGCAAGCTCCAGATCGGATGGTCGACCGTGAAGGTCTCTTCTTTGCCCAGCGCGCCGGACGCCTTCACGGCATCCTCGGCGCCGAGCTGGGTTGGAAGCGCATCCGACTTACCTTCGATCAGCTCCATGGTCTCCGGATTCCAGCCCTTGACCGTGACCTTCTTGACGACGGTGGCGGACGACATCCGCGGGGTGAACACGCGCAGCGTTCCATCCTTGTCCACGTTGAGCTTCAGCTTGCCGGTCTTACCGAGATCGGGTTCCTTCACGAACAGCTTCGTGTCCACGCACCACACGTGACAACCCATGCGCGCAGCGCGAGTCCGGACGAACTCGAGGTTGGTCTGGTTGTGCTGGTACACGTGCTTGTACTTCAGGCCGGCGGCTTCTCTGTGCTCGAACTCGAGCGTGAGCTCCGCGTCGCCACAGATCTGCTGAATGATCTCCTTGTCGGTCTTCTCGGTGTACGTGATCGACTTCCGCTTGCGAAGCAGGCGATGCATCTTGTTCATCGCGCGGATCAAGAGCTTCGTCGTGTCGCCGCCCTTGTAGACGCCCTCGAAGCCGACGATCTCACCCTTGTAGATGCTCACCGGAGGCGACCCGACCTTCACCTCGACCGGTTGACCGATCTTGAACTTGCCGCCGTAGATGTCGTTCTTGTTCGACAGCACGATCGCAGCCATGTCTGGCTGGAACATGTCGCGCTCAACGAGGTACGAGATGAAGTCCCCATCGGGAATCTCTTCTCCATTGAGGAAGATGTCGACATTGGGAGCGGCTGCGCCCATCTACTTTGCCTTCTCCTTCTTGTCGACGCCCTTGGCTTCCTTGAGCTTGACGGTACACGTCGCCCGCAGTGGCTTGCCCTCGGTCGAAAACATCGTGTACTTCGTCGACAGACTCTCGATCACGCAGTCGAACCGCGGCAGGCCGCGGTCGCCCCAGCTGATCGTACAGTGATGAGGACGGCGCTTCTTCTCATCGTCGCTGGTGGGGTCGATCACACGCGCCATCTTCTCCAGCTTCCCGACCTGCTCGGCGACATCCACAGAACGCTTCGGATCGGACTCTTCGTAGCCGTCGAACAAGAGCTCGATCGACATGGAGCGACCCTCGGCCCCCGTGAACTCGAGGACCATGTAGTTCTCGTCGGCCTTGGCGGGCCCAAAGGTCTTGGGAGCGGGCGTCGCAGCGGCTCCGCC
>JACCQV010000497.1 GCA_013813945.1 Deltaproteobacteria bacterium
AGGTCGACGACGACGAGGACGAGCCGCCGGCCAAGAAGAAGACGCCCGCGAAGAAGGGCAAGGACGACGAGGAGCTCGCCGCCCTCAAGACCAAGAAGGACGTCGACGAGGATCCGCTTCCGAAGGCCAAGAAGAAGCCCGTCGAGGAAGACGAAGAGGAGGAGGACGACGACGAAGACGCGCCCAAGAAGAAGGTCGCGTCGAAGGACGAGGACGAGGACGAAGACGAAGAGGAGGACGAGGACGGAGGCAGCGTCGCGAAGGACACCGAGGACGAGGAGGAGGCCCCGGCGTCTCAGCTCTCCGCGGGCGAGCGCGCGATCGATGCGGTGATCGGCCTGTCCTTCAACGCGCGTCGGATGGCGTTCTCCTACGAGTCCGGTCTCCCCATGACCCCGCCGCCGTACAATGGCGTGCCAGTCGCTGGACTCCTGATCGACGCGACCGTGTTCCCGCTCGCGATCGGGCACAAACGAAAGGGCATGGCGAAGAACATCGGCCTCACGGTCATGTTCGACAAGGTCCTCAAGATCAACTCGAAGGTCCCCGATCCTGCCGGCGGGGACGAGGCCATCACGCTGCCGACCTCGCAGTCGCGGTACGCGATCGGTGCAGCGTTCCGCTATCCGCTCGGCAAGCTTACCGTCGGCGCAACGCTGCGCTTCGGCCGGCAGAGCTTCACCATCTCGCCGAGCGGCGGCGTGATGCCCGACATCCCGAACGTCACCTACACGATCATCGACCCGTCGCTGGTGCTGCGCTACCAGGTCACTCCGAAGATCCTGTTCAACCTGTCCTTCGGGGCCATGCTGTTCACCGACACGGGCGACATCCAGAGCTCGGACCAGTATGGCCCGGCCACGGTGACCGGCTTCGAGGGCGAGGTCGGCGTCGACTACCTGCTGACCAAGAACCTCTTCGTCCGCGCGGCATTCAAGTTCGAGACGATCGGCTTCAAGTTCCGCAGTGGCGCCGCGAAGACCAACCTGCAGTATGACGGCGGCGCCGACAATACGCAGGACGTCTACGGAGCCCGCGACAACTACCTCGGCGGCGCGGCCACCGTCGGCTATCTCTACTGAGCTCCAGGCGATCGACAACTCCGTCGCCTGCTGAGCAGCCTCGGTGGTGCTAGGTTGTCGGCGTCATGAAAGCCGCCGACGTTCGTAAAGCGTTCCTCGAGTTCTTCAAGAGCAAGGGCCACGAGATCGTGGCATCGAGCTCGCTCGTGCCAGCGAACGATCCGACGCTGCTGTTCACGAACGCCGGCATGGTCCAGTTCAAGGACGTGTTCACCGGTGCCGAGCAGCGTGGGTACAAGCGCGCGACGACGTCGCAGAAGTGCGTGCGCGCCGGCGGCAAGCACAACGACCTCGACGAGGTGGGCAAGACGCCGCGCCACCACACGTTCTTCGAGATGCTTGGTAACTTCTCGTTCGGTGACTACTTCAAGGAGGACGCGATCACCTGGGCCTGGGAGCTCCTGACCAAGGTCTACAAGATCGACGAGTCGCGGATGTGCGTGACGGTCTTCGGAGGCAACGATCCTGGGCTACCCGGGGTCGGCGCGGACGAGGAGGCGCGTACGATCTGGAAGCGAGTCACCGGCTTCGGCGACGATCGCGTGATCGGCCTCGGCGCAAAGGACAACTTCTGGATGATGGGAGAGACGGGTCCGATGGGCCCGTGCACCGAGATCCACTACTTCATGGATGGTGTTCCCACCGCGTGGCCGACCACGGATCCGGAGAGCTGGAAGGGCTGGCTCGAGATCTGGAACAACGTGTTCATGCAGTTCGAACGGCGCACCGCGGGTGGTGAGCTGTTCCCGCTGCCAGCGCCATCGATCGACACCGGTGCCGGGCTCGAGCGCGTGACCTCCGTCGTCCAGGGTGTGAAGAGCAACTACGACACGGATCTGTTCACCGGCATCATCCAGGCCGCGGCGGAGCTGTCCGGCAAGACGTACGGCAAGAATCCCGAGCACGACACGTCGATGCGCGTGATCGCGGACCACGCGCGCTGCGCCACGTTCCTGATCGCCGACGGCGTGTTCCCCGACAACACCGGTCGCAACTACGTCCTGCGCCGGATCTTCCGGCGCGCGGTGCGCCACGGAAAGCTGCTCGGGATCGAGGAGCCGTTCATGCACGAGGTCTGCATGAAGGTCGTCAACGAGATGGGGATGCAGTACCCCGAGCTCGTCGAGCGGCAGTCCACGATCCGGCAGCAGGCACTCGAGGAAGAGAAGCGGTTCCGCAAGACGCTCAAGAACGGGCTCGATCTACTCGAGAACGAGTTCACGTCGCTCGGCAAGAGCGGCGGAAAGCAGCTGTCGGGCAAGGCGGTCTTCACGCTGTACGACACCTTCGGCTTCCCGAACGATCTCACCGAGATCATCGCGAACGAGCGTGGCTTCACCGTCGACATCGCTGGATACAACGAGGAGATGGCGAAGGCGCAGGACAAGAGCAAGACGTTCGTGTCCAGCGACGAGGCGATCACCGGCGACGTCAAGGCGCTCGCGCAGGAGGTCGGTGCGACCAAGTTCCTCGGCTACGAGGGCCGCGGCACCAGGGGTGAGGGAACCGTCAAGGCGGTGCTCGTCGACGGCAAGCGCGTCAAGAGTGCGACCGCGGGCCAGCGCGTGCAGCTCGTGTTCGACCAGACACCGTTCTACGGCGAGTCCGGCGGTCAGATCGGAGACACCGGCAAGGTCGCGACGGCGAGCTCGCGCGTCAAGATCACCGACACCAAGAAGCCGGCCGGCGACGTCCACGTGCTGATCGGGGAAGTCGAGGCAGGCACCGTCATTCTCGGCGACAAGGCAACGTTCGAGGTCGACGACGATCGGCGCGAGCGCATCCGCGCGAACCACTCCGCGACTCACCTGTTGAACCACGCGCTCCAGCACGTGCTCGGCAGCCATGTTGCGCAGAAGGGCTCGCTCGTCTCGCCGGATCGGTTGCGCTTCGACTTTGCTCACTTCGCGCCGATGACCGAGGAGGAGAAGCGCCGGGTCGAGGACCTCGTCAACGCGGAGATCCGCAAGAACATCGACACGGTCGTCGAGGTCCTGCCGATCGATCAGGCGAAGAAGAAGGGGGCCGTCGCGATGTTCGGCGAGAAGTACGGCGATACCGTTCGCGTGGTCTCGATCGGCGGCGAGTCGCTCGAGTTCTGCGGCGGCACGCACGTGCGACGCGCCGGCGATATCGGCTTGATGAAGGTCATCAGCGAGGCTGGTGTCGCCCAGGGCGTGCGCCGGATCGAGGCAGTCACGGGCGCCGGTGCCTTCGACTACCTGCGCAAGCTCGAGGATGAGCTGGCGAAGGCCGGTGAGCGTCTCAAGGCGCCGCCGTTCGAGGTCGCGCAGCGCGTCGACAAGCTGCTCGCGGATCAGAAGGTGCTCGATCGCGAGATCGACAAGCTCAAGCAACGGATCGCATCGGGCGGCGGCGGCCGCGACCTGCTGTCAGAGGCGGTCGTGATCAAGGGGATCAAGGTGCTGGCCGCGGCGATCGACGTCGATGACGCCAAGGTTCTGCGCGATACCGGCGATCAGCTGCGTGACAAGCTCGGCTCCGGCGTCATCGTGCTCGCGGGCACCGGCGGCGCCGAGGTGAAGCTGATCGCGATGGTGACGAAGGATCTCGTCGGCAGGGTGCAGGCAGGCAAGCTCCTCGGTGAGATCGCCACGCAGCTCGGCGGTCGCGCTGGTGGCAAGCCCGAGATGGCGCAGGGCGGTGGCAAGGATGCCGCGGCTGTCCAGGCGGCACTCGATGCCGCGCGTAAGTGGGTCGAAGAT
>JACCQV010000506.1 GCA_013813945.1 Deltaproteobacteria bacterium
GCTATCAGTTCCGCACCCGACCGCAGTTCTCGGTCTGGGTCCAGCAGTTGATCCAGGGCCGGCCCGTGCGCCTGTCGCGTGCGCAGCTCGAGACCCTCGCGATCATCGCGTACCGCCAGCCGATCACGCGGCCCGAGATCGATGACATCCGCGGCGTCGATTCGTCGGCCACGCTCAAGCTCCTGCTCGATCGCGCGCTGATCCGCGTGCTCGGCAAGAAGGAAGAGGTCGGCCGGCCGATGCTGTACGGCACGACCCGCGAGTTCCTCGATTTCTTCAGCCTCGGTGATCTGCGCGAGCTGCCGACGTTGCGCGAGTACTCCGAGCTCTCCGACGAGAGCCGCAAGGTGATGAGCACCCGGCTCGGCATCGGTCTCGATGGCGGTGGCGGCGAGGGCGGCGAGGGCGGCGAGGGCGGAGGCGGCGGAGATGACGGTGGTGGCGACGACAGCGGCGGAGGTGGCTCGTCCGGATCGGGCGGCTCCTTCGGCGGCGACGGTGGCGAGGGTGAGAACGGGGACCTCGGAGACCTGGGCCATCTCGGTACCGACGGTGACGGCGGCGGGCACGACGAGATCAGCGCCAGCTCGCTCTCCGATCTTGCCGCGCACGTACTCGCGGAAGTCGACGCGACGAGCAACCACGAGCCGAGCTCGAGCCACGACAGCGCGCCTCAGGACGAGTCGATGTCTTCCGACGCCGATGCAAACACCGACGAGATGTCCGCGACCGCTGACGCGAGCACGGACGAGTCGATGTCCGCCGAAGACGGCGCGAGCAACGACGAGCCGACATCCGCCGCCGATGACGGCGCAGGCAGCGACGAGTCGATGTCCGCAGAAGACGGCGCGCGCAACGACGACTCGATGTCTGCGGAGGCGGCCAGCGACGACGAGTCGATCTCTGCCGAAGCCAGCGAGAACAGCGAACCGCCGATGCCCGCGGACGCCGCACTCGATGACGAGACGGTAACGATGGAGGCGGAGTCGCCGCAGGTCTCGCCGATCATCGTCGAGGACGGCGACCTGGATCTCGAGGTCTGCGATCTCGAACACTCGGTGCAGCGGATCGTGGATCCGCTGGTCGCTGCCGAGTCGCTCGTTCACGCCGAGACGAATGTGTCGTCCGGCGAGTCACCGGAGTAACCATGGCAGAACCCGTGCGCCTGCAGCGCTACCTCGCCTCGGCAGGAGTGGCAGCGCGCCGCAAGGCCGAGACCCTGATCACCGAAGGGCGAGTCACGGTCAATGGCAAGGTCGTGACCACGCTCGGGACCAAGGTCGACCCCGATAGTGACGAGGTCATGGTCGACGGTGCAGCCGTCATGGCGCTCGACGCGTTCTACGTCTTGCTCAACAAGCCGAAGGGCTGCATCACCGCCGTGACCGACGATCGCGGTCGGCCGACGGTGATGGACTACCTCCCGAACGTGCCGGTGCCGGTCAAGCCGGTCGGCAGGCTCGACTTCTACACCGAGGGCGTGCTGCTGCTCACCAACGACGGCGAGCTTGCGGCGCGCCTCCTCGCGCCCGCGAATCACGTCCCGAAGACCTATCACGTGAAGGTCCACGGTCAGCTCGACAAGGACCACGTCAAGGTGCTGCGTGAAGGCGTGCAGCTCGACGACGGAACGACGACGATGCCGGCCGAGGTCGCGATCCTGCCCGGCGAGAGCAAGTACACCTGGCTCGCGATCACGATCCACGAGGGCAAGCACCGTCAGATCCACCGGATGATCGAGGCGCTCGGCTTTGCCGTCGACAAGCTGCAGCGCGTCGCCTTCGCGACACTGACGTACGAGAACCTGCGCGTCGGCGATGCGCGCGAGCTCAACCAGGCAGAGCTCAATCAGCTGCGCGATACCGTCGGGCTCGACCACAGCAAGGTCGCCCGCGGCCGCTGGCGATCGGATCGCGAGAAGACGGATATTCCGCGCCGTGCTCGCGCCAAGGCGCGCGACGAGGCAGAGATCGAGGCGGCCGAGAACGAGCTGCGTCGTCAGGCGAACGTTGCGCGCCGCGCCGCGAACGCAGAGGCCGGCGTTGACGGCGATGCCTGGGATGGCGAGGGCGATCCGGATCGCGAGGGCGACGACGCGTCGCTGATCCACCACACCGGTCTCGGGATGGACGATCGCGATGCAGCCGGCGAGGGCGCCGGCGAGATGATGCATCACACGGGCCTCGGCATGGAGGACCGCGACGAGGCAGGACGCTCCGGCAGCGGACCCGGCGGACGTGGTGCTCCGAGCAGCGGTGCTCGCGGCGGTGCTCGCGGCGGTGCTCGCGGCAGTGATCGCGGCGGTGTTCGCGGCGCTGCTGGCGGAAGTGATCGCGGCGGTGTTCGCGGAAGCGATCGCGGTGGCGGACGTGGCGCTCCACGTGGAGCCGAGAGCGGAAGTGTCCCTCGCGGCGTGGACCGCGCAGCCCCCGGTGAGCGCGGCCCTTCTCGCGATTCGCGCGGTGCATCGAGCGGCGGCGATCGACCGGCTCGTGCCTACCACGCGCGCGGCGATGCGGGTCCCGCGCGCAACGACGCTCGCGGCAGCCGCCCTGGACCGGGTGGCGCTCGCGGTCGTGCGGCCGACACCGGTACTGATCGTCCCGCTCGCCCCTACGAAGGTGGCGGCACGAGCGACGAACGTCCCGATCGCAATTACAACCGGCCGGCCCCGAGCGGCGAACGCGCCGATCGCACCTACGGCCGCCCTGCGCCGGCGGCCCGCGGAACTGCGGACGACGCGAGCAGCTCGCGGGCGCGGACCCAGCGCCCGGGCGGCGGCCCCGATGGTCGCCCGACTCGAACGTACGCACCGCGCGCTGACAGCGCACGATCGGCTCCGGAAGGTGCAGGCAGCGAGCGCCCCGGTCCCGGCGATGGCGGCGGACCTCCGAAGCGGCCCTACGGGTCGCGCGAAGACGCGAGCGCACCGACGCGCAACGGTCCCGGCGACACGGGCACCGGTCTTCCGAAGCGGCCGATGCCGTCGCGCGACGATGCGCGCAGCGAACCTCCGGATCGCCCGGCCAGTGACCGTCCGACGCGCAGTGGTCCGGGTGACACGGGCATTCGTCCATCGCGTGACTACTCATCGCGCGGCGATTCTCGTGGTGCGCCATCGCGTGGTGGCCCATCGCGCGGCGATTCTCGTGGTGCACCATCTCGTGGTGGCGCGTCTCGCGGCGGTCCGCGTGATGGTGAACGCGGCGGTCGGCCGACGCGAGATGACTCACGTGGTGGTCCATCGCGTGGTGGTCCATCGCGCGGAGCGCCACGCGGTGGCGACGAAGCAGGCCCGCGCGGCGATCGTCCCGCGCGCAGCTTTGCACCTCGCACGGATCGCGCACGCGATGCCGAGTCGGGTGTGACCGAGCGCGACAAGGCCAAGGGCCGCTGGCCACGTCCGCCAGGCGGTCGAGCAGGTGGTCCCTCCGGTGCCGATCGTCCGCCTCGTGGCCGCTACGGTCCAGCCGCCAAGGCGGTCCCACGTGGGGACGGACCTCGCGGGGCAGCTCGCGGCGAAGGTCCGCGCGGTGGTGACGGACCTCGCGGTGCAGCTCGCGGCGAAGGTCCGCGCGGTGGTGACGGACCTCGCGGTGGTGTGCGTGGCGAGGGTCCGCGCGGCGGTTACGGCCCGCGCGCCGGTGGCCGCAGCGACGGTCCGCGCGGCGGGCAGGGACGCTCCTCGGGATCGAAGCGACCCGCGGGCGGTCGACCGCCGCCCAAGCGCGGCCGTCCTCGCTGATCAACCGGCGCTACGCCACGGACGTTGGCTGGCACCGAACAAACCACGCAGGTAGCTCGATCACGCGGCGGAGCTCGCGACGCCGGGGGCAGAGGGCCGCGTTTTGTCGACGGTGGCCCGTGATACGCTTCACGCGATATCCGGTGGGCACGCTGGTCACAGCGGCGCGAGGCGGTACACGACTGCAGGGTGCCCGCCGCAGGACGTGATCGCCGCCCATGTCACGAATGACCTGGAGCCCGAAGACCGCGTGCGCGTGGCGCTCCACCTCGAGACCTGCGACAGCTGCCGCAAGATCGCGAAGCATGCCGATGCGGTGGCAGCAACGCATCACGCTGACACCCACGCGACGAACGTCCCGGGTGCCGCAGCGACGACGTCGGGTAACGCGAACGTTCTCCCTGCGGTGCTCGCAGGTCGGTACGAGATCAAGCGGCTCGTCGGGACTGGCGGCATGGGCTCGGTCTACGATGCGCTCGACCTCAGCTTGCATCGCCTGGTCGCGCTCAAGGTCCTGCGCGTCGCGACAGCGGGAGCCGAAGCGCACAGCGAAGCAGTGACGCGGCTCGTGCGCGAGGCACGCTCGATGGCGGTGCTGTCGCACAAGAATGTCGTCGCGGTCTACGACGTCGGGTTTCACGAGGATCAGGTGTTCGTTGCGATGCAGCTCGTCGATGGGACGACGTTGCGCGCGTGGCTCGCGGCAGAACCGCGATCGGTGCACGCCATCTTGCGTGTGCTGCTCGACGCAGGGAACGGGCTCGCCGCGGCCCACAGCGCACGGTTGATCCATCGCGACTTCAAGCCCGACAACGTGATGATCAGCCAGCGCGGCACGGCGCGGGTCACCGACTTCGGCTTGGCGCGGCGTGCGGACCTCGCTGGCGATGCGGGGCTGACGACCACGGAGCGGTTGTCGGGACCGAAGATGATCGACGATACGGACCTCGAGAACGTGACCCGTTCAGGCGCAATCGTCGGTACCCCCGCATACATGGCACCGGAGCAGTCGAGCGGTGCCGTGTGTGATGCGCGCGCCGATCAGTTCAGCTTCTGCGTGACCGCATGGGAGGCACTGTTCGGGTGCCGGCCGTTCGCGGGCGGGACGTGGTCGGAGATCTACGGCCACGTCATTCATCAGCAGATCACCGTCCCGCCGACCCACACGATCCCACGCAGCGTTCAGCGCGCGCTGCGGCGCGGGCTCCGCGTCGATCCGAACGAGCGGTTTCCCGGGATGACGGCACTACTCGAGGTACTCGAGGCGGAGATCCAGCGCCCGATCCGGCGCAAGCAGATCGCGATTGCGGCGGCATCCGCCTGTGCCGTCATCGCGGCGATCGCGATCACGGCGCGTCTGCGCGAGCCCGACGAGAGTGGGGGCGAACCGGGCGATTCGAAGCGAGCTCCGGCGGTCGTTCACGGGGGCGGCAGCGGACACGGCGTGTCGGTCGACGTGGCGAGCGGCCGAACGCCCGGAAGCGGCTCGGTGAGCAGCGGCGCGGCGGGATCCAGCGGCGGCGGGGTGGGCAGCGGCGCGGTGGTCCACTCAATGCCAGGCAAGGGTGCGGGCAGCGCAACGACTGCAAGCGGGGCCGCGGGCAGCGGCGCGGCGCCGGGTGCTGGCTCCGCGCTCGCGGACGCGACTCGTGGCTCGTCGACTGCACCCGTGAAGCCGCGCGTGAAGCCGCGGGTTGCGGCGGTAGCTCCGAACGCCGGATCTGGATCCGCCGCCGGCGAAACGCCTCCCGCGACCACCGGCGATCCGCGGCTCGCCGAGCTGAAGACGGCACGCGATAGCCTCGATGGAGAGCGCCGCGCGAAGGAGCTCCTGAACACCGATCTCCCACCCGAGTACAGGGCCGCGATCATGCGCGCGGACGATGCCCTGATGCGCGGCGATGTGAGCGCGGCCGCCGATGGAATCGCAGCAGCGCGCAAGGCGATCGCGAGCGTCGTGATCGATCGAGGTTTCATCGATCAGAAGCTGCAGAGGCTCAACGCGCAGGTGCAGAGGCTGCCCGAGCCGAAGCAGTTCCAGCCGATGCTGGCTGAGGTGCTGGCGCTCGTCGGGAAGGGCGATCACGCAGGGGCGAATCGCAAGGTGAATCAGATCGTGTCACGGCTCGGCGTCCGGCAATGATGCTGCGCGGAATCGTCGCGACGCTGCTGTGCCTGGTGGCTGCAGCCAGTGCGGACACCGGGGCGTGGACCGGGTTTCGGGCACTCGGAGTCGCCGAGGGGCAGCTCGCGGTGCTCGAGTTCGTTGCCGTCGAGGGCATGCGCGAAGGTGGCCTCGTCGAGAGTGTCGATGTCGCGAGTGGGGTCGCGAGCCGTTGTGGGGTCTCTGTCGATTGCCATTGCGCTGAGCTCCGCAAGAACAATCATCGCTACGGCGCCTTCGGATCGATGGGCCATCTCGGAGACCTGTGGACGATCGAGCTGACGCTGGTCGACGCGCACACGTGCACCGTCGAGGGCACCGTGTTCGCCAGCGAGTCCCTCTCCGAGAACGAGGTGGCGCCGCGAATCGCAGCACTCGCGCGCCGACTCGCGACGCCCGCGGACTCGGTGGCGGCGACCGCGACGGGGACCGAGCGCACGATCGACACGACGCCTGCGATCGTCATGACGATCACCCGCGCGCAGCTCCAGGCACTCCAGATCCGCACGCTCGATGATCTGTTGCCGTTCATGCCCGGCTACGACGTCATCGACGCCAACTGGGGCGGCCTCGTACTCAATCAAGGGCTGCCGAACACGCTGTTGTTTCTGTCGAATGGCATCTCGCTGGTCAACGGACTGAATGGATTTCGGTCGCTCGGGCGCGATTTTCGGTCGTCGTTCACGCACGTCGATCGGATCGAGATCGTCCGCGGGCCGGGCTCGGTGCTGTGGGGACAGAACGCGTTTCTTGGGGTCATCAACATGATCACCGAGATCCCGATGCGGCGAGAGCCAGTGCTCGAGGCCGGGCTCAGCGCAGGCACGCTCAACACGCAGGAGGCGTGGGTGCGCGGGGGGCAGAATCGTGGGCTGTACAGATTCACGGCATCGGTCAACGCCGGGCGACGGATCGGACCCACGAGCCGCCTCGATGATTCACCGCAGGCGTCGATCGGCGTGCCGGCGCCCCTCCCGTTCGGCAACGCCGGCGTTACGCACCCGGCTGCCGACACGTGGCTCGACGTCATGGTCCGGATCGCGGTCGGCAAGCGGATCGAAGCGTCGTTCCAGAACCTGACCTCGGACATTGGCTTCGAGATCAGCCCCTCCGGTCCACTGCTCGACGAGGGCGCAGGCGGCTACTGGAAGAAGACGCATCGACTGTACGGGCTCGAGCTGAAGCAGCCCCTGTACGACAAGCCGGGCGCAAGTGTGAACGCTTCGGTTCGCGGGTCACGCTACGAGTACTACAGCGACGAGAACTTCGCGATCCAGCCCGCATGGCCCGACGGGCCCGAGCCGGCGATGGGCGGGCGCGATCTGCGACTCGGCCTGCGCTCGCTGCAGGGCAATGATCGCCCCCGCACGGCGAACCAGGTCGAGCTCCGGGTGGTCCATGCCTACGATCAGGCGATCGCGAGCAAGCTCACCGCCGGCATCGGCCTGCTGCACATGCACACGCCGGCGAGCCTCGCGACGTTGGCCGGGATCTCCGAGGAGCCGAGCGCGATCACCACGAGCTTCGGTTCCAAGACCTTTGCGACGCTGTCGGCGTACGCGATCGAGGAGCTGGTTCCGGTGCCGTGGCTCGTGTTGTCAGGCGGCTCGCGCGTGCAGCTCGACCGGCCCTACGCCAGCGAAGATCCGTGGCGATTCACTGCCGCCTTTCAGGGCGGCGCAGCGATCAACCTCGGCGAGCTCGGCGCCAAGCTCGTCTACTCCGAGGGCTTCCGTCCGCCGGATGCCGTGCAACTGTTCTCGACTGTCGGCACGATGGGCAACCCGGATCTCCGCCCCGAGACCAGCCGCGCGCTCGCGTTCGAAGCACACGGCACGATCGAGTCCGTGCTGACGCTGCGCGCCGGCGCCGACGTCACGCGAGTCTCGGACGTGATCATCCTCGATCCGATCGTCGGCGACCCGCAGTTCCTCTACAAGCCGATCAACCAGGGCCAGATCGATCTGCTCGGTGCCTACGCGGTCGCGCACCTGTCGCTGCCGCTGTTCGATGGACGGGCCACCTATCACATCGGCGCGCTCGACGAGACCAACCCCGTCGGCGACGGGATTCCGCTCGCACGTCACACGGCGGCGCTCGCGGCGGTGTGGCGGCCCTTCGCAGATCTCTCGCTGTTCGCGCGTGGGACCTTCGCCTCCCCGCGGCGGCTGCGTACCGTGACGGCCGACAACGCCCGGGAGCCGGTCAAGACGTTGCCGACGATCCGCAGCGCGGTCGGAGTCTCACTCGCCGATCTCTATGCCGGGCTCGATCTCGAGCTCTCGGTCGATAATCCGTTGCTGCTCGAGCGCGATGCGCCGTACCGGGTCGACGGAACGAGCGCGCCGCTGATCGAGCGCCGTCGTGGAACCGAGGTGTTCGCGACCCTCCGCTACGATCGCTAGACGCGGCGTGTGGTAGCGTGCCCCGCGATGGAGCTTCGCGCGCTCACCGTACTCGACTCCCTGCAGCCCCAGCTCACCGGGTTCTTGCAGACCGTGTGCTCCGGCTTCATGCCGCTCGAGGAAGAAGCGGCGCTGTTCATCGAGATCGCCCCCGGCATCGCGATCAACCAGCTCACCGATGCAGCACTCAAGGCGACCACGTGTCGGCCGGGGATGCAGATCGTCGAGCGCGCGTACGGCATGCTCGAGCTGCACAACAGCGACAAGGGGCAGATCGAGGCCGCGATCGACGCGATCCTCGGCCAGATGGGCGTCAAGCGCGAGGATCGGATCAAGCCGAAGGTGGTCTCGTCGCAGGTGATCAACGGCCTCGACGGTCACCACAGCCAGCTGATCAATCGCATGCGCCATGGCGACATGGTCATGCGCGGCCAGACGCTCTATATCCTCGAGTGCTACCCGGCCGCGTACGCCGCGCTCGCCGCCAATGAGGCGGAGAAGGCTGCGAACATTCACTTGATGGAAGTGATCTCGTTCGGCGCGGTGGGTCGGCTCTGGCTCGGCGGGAACGAAGCAGACATCGCGGTGGCGGCGGCGGCGGCCGAAGGTGCCCTCAAGAAGGTCACCGGCCGCGAGTCCAAGTAGCGGAAACTCACCGTCCGGTCAGGGCCGCCTTGGCGACCCACTGCTACAGTGCCGCCATGACGACGACGCTCCCGGCGGCGCTGCGCGCCCCGTTCTCGACCGGCGGTGCGAACGCGATCGATGCCGCGCTCGCGAACAAGCTCCTCGGTCTCGCCCTGGCATCAGGCGGCGACTACGCCGACATCTACTTCGAGTTCCGCGTGTCCGCGGACTACGCACTCGAGGAGGAGCAGATCCGGACGCTCGGCCGCGGCATCACGCTGGGCCTCGGGGTGCGGGTCACCAAGGGCGACGCCACCGGGTACGCCTACTGCGAAGATCTTGCGTGGGAGAAGATGGCGCACGCGGCGAAGACCGCCGGGCAGATCGCGATCGGGGGCGGGCATGCACCGGTCAACGTCGGGCAGCTGACCGACGTGCCCAAGCCGAGCTTCTACGCCGTGCCGACGCCATCGCTGGTCGTTCCGACGCAAGACAAGCTCGCGCTGCTACGCGCGGCAGACAAGGCAGCCCGCGCGTTTGATACGCGGATCGTCAAGGTCGAGGCGTCGTTCGCCGAGAGCATCCGCGAGGTGTTGCTGTTCACGTCGGATGGCCGGATGGCCTCTGATGTCCAGCCGATGCTGCGGTTCGGGGTGCGCGCGGTCGCCGAGGACGGGGGCAAGCGGCAGTCCGGCTCGGGTGGCGGCGGTGGACGGTACGGGCTCGATTACTTTGCCGATGCCAAGCGCGATGCCGCGGCTCACGGCCGCGAGGCGGCGCGCGTGGCGATCGCGATGCTCGATGCGCGCGATGCGCCGGCCGGCGAGATGCCGGTCGTCCTCGGACCCGGCGACTCGGGGATCCTCCTGCACGAGGCGGTTGGCCATGGGCTCGAGGCCGACTTCAACCGCAAGGAGACCTCGAACTACACCGGTCAGATCGGCAAGATCGTGGCGTCGTCGCTGTGCACCGTGGTCGATGACGCGACGATCGTGAGCTCGCGCGGCGCGATGAACGTCGACGACGAGGGCTACGCCGGTCAGTGCAACACCCTGATCGAGAATGGCGTGCTCGTCGGGTACATGCACGACCGCCTCAGCGCGAAGCACTACGGCATCAAGCCCACGGGGAACGGGCGTCGCGAATCGTTCCGGTCGATGCCGCTTCCGCGCATGACGAACACGTCGCTCCTCGGCGGCAAGGACAACCCCGAGGACATCATCAAGAGCGTCAAGCGGGGCATCTACGCGAAGCGGTTCTCCGGTGGTCAGGTCAACATCTCGAATGGTGACTTCCTGTTCTCGTTGACCGAGAGCTACCTGATCGAGGACGGCAAGCTCACCGCGCCGCTCAAGGGCGTCAACCTGATCGGCAACGGGCCCGAGGTGCTCCGGCGCGTCGATATGCTCGGCTCCGACTTCGAGCTCTCGGATGGAATCTGGACCTGCGGCAAGGACGGCCAGTCCGTGCCGGTCAACGTCGGGACGCCGACCGTGCGCATCGCATCGATCACTGTCGGAGGAACGCAGGCATGAGCGGAGTCCAGGTCACGGAGCAGACGATCAAGGAGCTGTGCGACGTGGCGCAGCTCGCGGTCGAGATCGCGAAGCGGGCGGGTGCGGACGACGCCGAGGTGCTCGTACGCGACGGCAGCGAGCTGACCGCGAAGATCCGGCTCGGTGAGCCCGAGCTCGTGCAGGAGGCCGGCAGTCGTGGCCTCGGTCTGCGCGTGCTCAAGGACGGTAAGCGCGCCGTGACGTACACGAGCGACTTGCGACGCGAGGCGCTCGAGGCGCTGTGCGCGGAGACCGTGACTCTCGCTGGCTACGCCGAGCGTGACGAGTTCTCCGAGCCGCCCGATCCCTCGCTGCTCGCAAAATCATTTCCCGAGCTCGATCTCTACGACCCCAAGGTCGCCGAGGTCGATGCAGCCTGGGCGCTCAAGCAGGCGATCGCCGGCGAGGCGGCTGCGCGCAACCACGACAAGCGGGTGACCAACTCCGAAGGTGCGACGTGGTCGCGCGTGCTCGGTGCAACTGCATTTGCGACGAGCGGTGGATTTGTCGGCGGCTATCGCGGCAGCTATGCGTCGTTCGTCGTCGAGCCGCTGTGTGACGACACGACGGATTCAGCCAATCCGAAGAAGCGCAACGGCTACTGGTGGACCGCATCGCGGTTCCTTGCCGAGCTCGAGGCCGCGGAGGCCGTCGGGATCGAGGCTGCGCGCCGCACGGTCGCGACGCTCGGTTCGCGGAAGGTGGACACCCAGGAGTGCGCCATCGTGTTCGATCCCGAAGTGTCGCGCTCGATCGTCGGGACGATCTTCAGCGTCGCGAACGGCTCGTCGTTCTGGCGCAAGTCGAGCTATCTCGTCGGCAAGGAGGGCGAGGTGATCGCCTCGCCGCTCGTGACGATCGTCGATGATCCGTTGATCCCGCGCGCCCCGGGAAGCCGGCCGTTCGATGGAGATGGCTTGCCGACGCGCAAGAACAGCGTGGTCGACAAGGGCGTGCTGCAGCCGGTGCTGTGCGATGTGTACAGCGCGCGCAAGCTCGGTCGTGAGTCAACGGGCTCGGCAGGGCGGGGTATCGGTGGCAATCCGGGGCCGACGACGTCGAACCTCGTGATGCAGGCAGGGACGATGAAGCGCGATGCCCTGATCCGCGATACGAAGCGCGGCCTCTACGTGACCTCCCTGATGGGCTTTGGCTTCAACCCGATCACCGGCGATTTCTCGCGGGGCGCCGTGGGGTTCTGGATCGAGAACGGGGAGCTGACATTCCCGGTCTCCGAAGTCACGATCGCTGCGAATTTCGACGAGATCTTGAAGCGGATCGATGCGGTCGCCGACGACCTCGAGCTCCGGAGCTCCACGGCTGCCCCGACGTTCCGCGTATCCCACATGACGCTCGCGGGAACCTCGAAGTAGGTGAACGGCCCCGGCTTGGCGTTTGCTTGACAGCCTGAGCCTCGGATGAAACGATCTCTGACGTGCCGACAGTAGCCACGGCGGGCGGGCTACCTACACGTCTCGGCAAGTACGAGATCCTCATGCCGCTCGCGCTGGGCGGGATGGCGCGGATCTACATCGGCCGGACCACCGGCATCGGAAGCTTCGAGCGCCACGTGGTGCTGAAGCTGATCACGCCGGAGCGGGCGAACGATCACACGGCGGTGCAGATGTTCCTGGACGAGGCCCGCCTCGCCGCGGCCCTCAATCACCAGAACGTCGCTCAGGTGTTCGAGGTTGGCGAGGATGGCGGGATCCACTACCTCGCCATGGAGTACGTCCACGGCCAGGACCTCCGGGCGCTGCTCGCGAAGGCCGGCAGCCAGGGTACGCGAGTGCCGCTCGAGCTCGCGCTGGCCGTCATCACAGGCGCAGCGGCGGGTCTCAACCACGCGCACGAGCGGCGTGGTCAGGACGGCGTGCCGCTCGGCATCGTCCATCGTGACGTCTCACCATCGAACATCATGGTCGGCTACGACGGCTCGGTGAAGCTGCTCGACTTTGGAATCGCCAAGGCGACCCAGCGCTCGGTCGAGACCCAGTCCGGCATCATCAAGGGCAAGTTCGCGTACATGGCACCGGAGCAGTGCCGCGGCCGCGATGTCGATCGGCGCAGCGATGTGTTCTCGCTCGGCATCATCCTGTACGAGATCACGACCCAGCATCGCTGCTTCCGTGCGGACTCCGACTTCGACACGATGCACCGCATCGTCACCGGCGACGTCGTGCGACCGACGAGGTTGATCCAGGGCTATCCGCAGGCGCTCGAGGCGGTCGTGATGAAGGCGCTCTCGGTCGATCCGCAGCAGCGCTACCAGAGCGCGGGGGCACTGCTCGAGGCGCTCGAGAGCTTCGCCGTCTCGTCGCGGATGTCCCTGTCCACGATGTCGCTCGGTCGGTTCATGCGCGACATGTTCGGTGACCTGACCGAGCCCTGGCTGACCCAGCAGGGGCGTCAGACACAGCAGCCGCAGCTGCCTCGCGAGAGCACGATCTCGAACACCAACGGCAGCGACGTCAACCAACCACGCGCGAAGACGCCGTTACCGCTCGAGCTCTCGGAGCAGCAGCTCGAATCCGCGATGACGGTGCTCGAGCTACCGGGCAGCAGCTCGATCGACGAGCTCGAGTATCCAACACCGAGGCCCGGCTACGACGCCCCGCTGCGGCTCGAGACGGACGTGAATCAAGCGGCAACACCGCCCCATCCCGCGCCCGTCGTGGCACCGATCGCCACGCCGCAGGACCCCGTTCCCAGGGCTGCGTTCTCACCGGTTCCCGGCTCTGGCTCTGGCCCCGCACACGGGATGATTCCGAGCACGCGGCACGGCTATACGAGCGGGGCCCCGAGTCACGCCGATGTCGCGTACCCCCGCTATGAGCCGCCGCCGGGCAGCATCGACGACGCGGCTCAGGGGCTGCGCCCGAACCGGCGCCCGCTCTTCGTCGGCCTCGGAATCGCCGCTGTCGGTCTTGTCGTCCTGCTCGTGATGACGCTCGGCGGCGATGACGGCCCCACCAACGAGCAGCCGATCATCATGGACGACAAGGGCTCGGATCACGGCAGCGCAACGACCGGATCCGCCGCCGTCGTCGCCCCCGATCCGAAGCCAGCGCCACCCCCGGTTCCCGTCGAGGTCAAGGTCGAGCCGCAAGGCGCGGCCGAGGACCAGTCGGTCACGATCGACATCGAGTCGGAGCCCAAAGGTGCCGACGTCATCCTTGCGGGCAAGGTCATCGGCACCACACCGTTCAAGTCAAAGCGCGCTCGCGCCCAAGGCTTATCGATGATCACCGTGCACAAGGCGCGGTTCATCGATGTCACGACCGAGATCGATCTGAGCAGCGACTACACCAGCGACATCACGTTGAAGCCGGCGCCAGAGCCAGTCACCAGGAAGCCCACCGGGACGCCGACTCCGAGACCGACGACGAACACAGTCACCCCGCCGAAGAAGAAGGACTGCCAGTCGCCGGCGCAGTACAACCCGCTCGACGACCGCCCGGTCTGCAAGTAGCAGGCGCTAGCAATACTGGTCAGTTAAGGTCGTTCGTGCACGTGTCACGTGTCACGTGCACGTCCACGTCCACGAACAGGCAACCGGGCCGAGACGGAGCCGATAGGTGCGGCATGCTCGACTACGAGAGGCTCGACTTCTATCAGCGCGCGATCGAACACCTGGCGTTCGTGTTCAGGGCCTTCCGCATGGCTACTCGGCGCTGCAAACCGGGTAGATGGGTGGCACTTCAGACCGCCGGTCAGAAATGCCT
>JACCQV010000571.1 GCA_013813945.1 Deltaproteobacteria bacterium
CGCGGCGTAGCGGGCGCCGACGTCCTCGGACATCGAGAGCGACAGCGGACCATCGAGCGTGATCTGGTTCGCGTCGTAGAGATAGATGAGCTTGCCGAGGCCGAGGTGACCGGCGATGCTGGCGGCCTCGCAGGCGACGCCTTCCATCACGTCACCGTCGGACACGAGCGCGTACGTGTGGTGATCGATGATCGCGTGGCCGGGACGATTGAAGTACGTCGCGAGGAACTTCTCGGCGAGTGCCATGCCGACCGCATTCGCGGCGCCCTGCCCGAGCGGACCGGTGGTCGCCTCGACGCCGGGTGTCTCGTGCTTGGCGCCGGGATGGTCACCTTGCTGCCACTCGGGGTGTCCCGGAGTCTTGCTGCCCCACTGGCGGAAGTTCTTGATCTCGTCGAGCGAGAGCTCATATCCCGTGAGGTGGAGCAACGAGTACAGCAGCATCGAGCCGTGTCCCGCCGACAGTACGAATCGATCGCGATCGAACCAGTGGGGGGATTTCGGATCGTGCTTGAGGTGGCGTTGCCACAGCGTGTACGCCATCGGTGCACAACCGAGCGGCAATCCCGGGTGTCCCGAGTTCGCCTTCTGGATGGCATCGATTGCCAGCGTACGGATCGTGTTGATCGCGAGCGTCGGAAGGTCGGTCGTCATCGGCGAGCGGAAGCTAGCATGGTGGTACGACGCCGACCTCCCTCGAAGAGAGCTCGTTCCGGAGCGATGGCAGGCACGTGACCGTGCCGGCGTGACTCCAACCAACACGCTCCGTTACGCGATAAGGCGGGAACGAAGGGGGATTCGCGGAAGTCGCACCGAGGCGTGTGCCCCGCGTGGTGAAAGCCGACGCAGCTGGGCAGAACCATCGGTGCTGGCGATACTCGTCTTCGTGAGAAGCCTGTTCGTGACCGCGATCGCTCTCGCACTGAGTTGTGGCTTCACTCATACGCGACCGAACGCGATCCACGGGCAGATCACGGTGCGGATGGCACGGCCCAATGAGTTTCGTCGAGAGACCTCCCCAGCCCCCAACATCGGCTTCAATAGCTGTCATCTCGACGGCCCACCTGCGCCCGGAATCTTCGAGCCGGTGGTCGAGTTCGCACGAGCCAACCTGATTCGCGCGATCGACAATTTCACTGGCTACGCCTCGGAAGAAATCGAAGCACGCGAGCTGGAGCGCATCATCGGCTAGCGTTAGCTGTCCGATATCGGCTTCTTCGTCCTCGCTCGCAAACCGGTAGCTCGCCAACTCCACACGGAGCTGAAAAACTGTAGAGCAGCATCGCTGGTGCTGACGGCATTATGTCGGCACGCAGCCCGGACCTGACGTTCCAGCTTTGCTTCGTGAACGCTGACTATTCCCCGAGGTCCTCTAGCAAGCCAATCGCTTCCGCGCTGCCGAGCTTGGCAGCGCGACGAAGCCACTTGAGGGAAGCTGGGTAGTCGCGACGGAGCAACCATCCATCACGGAGACTTGCGGCGAGCACGATCATCGCTTGTTCGCGATCGAATGGGCTGATCCACGAAACGTTGTTCCATCCTGCGATGCGCTGCAATTTCGCGAGAGCGGCCTTCGAGTTGCGACGGGTTCCGCAACCGTACAGCTCGGCCTGCGCGAGCGGCACGAGCGCACTAAGATCCCCTGCGTCGAGCGCGCGGCGAAACCACGCAACGGCCTTCCGATAGTCGCCGAGATTCTGGTACGTGCAGGCGAGGTTGTATGCGCCGGCTCCGTCGCCCATCTTGAAGGCCTTCCGGTACAGCCGAATACCTTCACGCAAACGAGCCCCGCTGCGTGCGCGGCGAGTTAAGGCGTCAGCCTTCTGGACAAGGGCATCGGCAGCCTCTTGATCGGGGGTCACGGACGCACCGTAACAGGAGACTCGGCTCGTCCTATGTGCGCGGTGCGGTCTGAAGTCCGTAGCAAGTCTTCGGCGTAATCGTGGCCAAGGACCGCAGCGAGGAGTTCCAGCACGCATCGTGTCCTGGCTCGCGAAGCAGCAGGTCGGCGCGCTCCTGAACCTTGTGAAGTCGAGGTGGCTCGCAGCCCGACCGCAGGTATGCAGATAGTGCCGCGATCGCGACTCGCTCGGCACCGGGCTCCGGCATCACGCACGACCCATGTCGGCGCGACATATCTACGAAAGAGCGGAGCTGTGGGTTTTTGGACAGCCGCGCCATGGGAGGGCGCGCCTGCCCACAAGCCCCACAGCACGAGCCAAGTTCCATCCGAGGACGCTCCTATCGATTCCTGTCCGGTGACCGGACAGCGAGGATTGGCCGACGATAAATCACGGGTGCAAGCGGTGCTCATGTCGCTTTGTGCTTGACCGCTTTGGGCGTGCTCGCGCGCCGTCACCAACGAGGAGTCTCGATTCTTGATCGAGCACGCCTTGTCGTTCGCGATGCGCGATGATCCTGCTCGAGATCGATCGCCGTCGGGTCGCGGGCGTTTCGTGAGCGCTGAGCGGAGCCCAGAGGCTCCGAAATCTCGGTGGTAGATAGAAGGTGCGCGTTCCGGACCACGCGCCACGGAGGTCGCGATGCTCGACAGTGCAGCCAGTTCCCCGCTCTCGACGCAGCTCGACGACGTGTACGCGGCCACGTGCCGCGAGCGCGACTGGATCGAGCTGCACGACCAGATCGTCTCGGTCGGAAAGCAGATCGTCGCGCTCGAAGCGCGCGAGGTGGACCTCTTGCTCGAGGCCGAGGAGACCCGGCTCTACAAGCGCATGGGGTTCCCGTCGATCTACCCGTACATCGAGGCCGTGCTCGGTCACAGCC
>JACCQV010000584.1 GCA_013813945.1 Deltaproteobacteria bacterium
TCCCTGCGCAACGAGACGCGCTGCGAGAGCGTCCGCCTGTTCGCGCGCCATCGCCTCGGCGCTCGACAGCGCTCGCGCGTCATACGGAACGTTGAGCATCGCCATCGCATCGACGCGGTCCTGGATCACGTCCCACTCGATGCGGTCCTCGAGCAGATGCGGGTATGGCGGCATCACCGAGCCCGGCGAGGTTGCAGGCGGGCTCTCGAAGTGACGCAGGTGCCACAGCTCGTCGCGGCGCCCGCCCTCTCGCGCGAGGTCGGGGCCGGTCCGCTTGCTTCCCCACTGGTGCGGGTGGTCGTAGACGAACTCACCCGCTTTCGAGTACTCCGCCGGCTCGCCGTTCTGGCCATACCGCACGGTCTCGTCGATGAACGGACGGACCATCTGCGAGTGGCAGTTGTAACAACCCTCCGCGAGGTAGATGTCGCGGCCATAGAGCTCCAGCGGCGTGTACGGCTTCACCGTCTTGATGCGCGGCACGTTGTCTGCGATCAGGAACGTCGGGACGATCTCGAGGGCCGATGCGACCACGACCGCGAGGATCGTGAGCACGGTGAACAGCGCTGGGAGGCCTTCCCACTTCCGATGCCAGTGCTCGGGGGCATGCGCCGCACGCTCGAGAGTCCGCGCTTCCTTCGCAGCAACCCGTGCGGCGCGAACCATCGGCGGAACCTCGACCGCGATGTCGGCGTATGCCGCCGGCCGCGTCTTCCAGGTCTTGTACATGTTGTACGCACCGATCAGCAGACCTGCGATGTAGAGCGAACCGCCGAGCGCGCGCACCCAGTACATCGGAACGAGGCGCGTCACGGTCTCGAGGAAGTCGGGGTACTGCAGGCGACCGGTCTGGTCGAACGCGCGCCACATCAAGCCCTGCGTGATGCCGGCGGCCCACATCGAGATCACGTAGAGGACGATGCCGACCGTCGCGATCCAGAAGTGCGTCGTCGCGAGCTTCTTCGAGTAGAGCGTGGTCTGGAACAGGCGCGGGACGAGCCAGTACACCATTCCGAACACCATGAAACCGACCCAGCCGAGCGCGCCGCCATGGACGTGCGCGATGTTCCAGTCCGTGTAATGCGAGAGCGCGTTGACGCTCTTGATCGAGAGCATCGGCCCTTCGAACGTCGCCATCCCGTAGAAGGTGATTCCGACGACGAAGAACTTGAGAACCGGATCCTCGGCGACCTTGTTCCACGCGCCGCGGAGCGTGAGCAGCCCATTGATCATGCCGCCCCACGACGGCATCCACAGCATGATGCTGAAGATCATGCCCAGCGTCGCGGCCCACTGCGGCAGCGCCGTGTAGTGCAGGTGATGGGGGCCGGCCCAGATGTAGATGAAGACGATCGACCAGAAGTGCAGGATCGAGAGCCGGTAGCTGAAGACCGGCCGATCCGCCGCCTTCGGCAGGAAGTAGTACATGAGGCCGAGGAACGGCGTGGTCAGGATGAACGCCACCGCGTTATGGCCGTACCACCACTGCATGAACGCGTCCTCGACACCCGCGTAGATCGAGTAGCTCTTGAACAGCCCCGCGGGGATGACGAGGTTATTGAAGATGTGAAGCAGCGCGACGGTGACGATCGTCGCGATGTAGAACCACAACGCGACGTACAGGTGCTTCTCGCGGCGATTGCGAACCATCGCGAAGAAGTTCACGGCGAACGTGACCCAGACCACCGCGATCGCGATGTCGATTGGCCACTCGAGCTCGGCGTACTCCTTGCCTTGCGTGAAGCCGAGGGGGAGCGTGATCGCGGCGGCGGTGATGATCGCCTGCCAGCCCCAGAAGTGGATCCTCGACAGCCGATCCAGCGGTCGCGCCTTCAACAAGCGCTGCGATGAGTAGTAGACGGCGGCAAAGATGCCGTTGCCGGCAAAGGCGAAGATGACCGCGTTCGTGTGCAGCGGCCGTAGCCGCCCGAACGTGAAATAGGGACCGACGTTGAGGCTGGGCAGCGCCAGCTGCAAGGCGCACCACAATCCGACCAGCATTCCCACCGCGCCCCACACCATCGTCGCCGTTACGAATTTTCTGACGATCGCGTCGTCGTAGCGCAGGGTCTCGTTCGACATGCGGGCGCCTTCATCGCAAGCGGCATGCCCGGCCAAACGCCCCGCGCGCTCTGTCAGGCGCGCAAGACTTGCGCGTCAGCTCGCCGCATCCGCAGAAGCTGCGGCGACGGAACGCCGGCCGAGGGTCATCCGCCCCACACACACGACGAACAGGATCGCGCCGATGGCAAACACGGTGTCACCGATCACCCGCAGCCAGCGCAGCGTGTCCATCAAGGGCGTCTGGAGGAACTCCTCGCTGCGCGCGTACCAGTACCCGACGTCGACCGCGGCCCAGGTCTGGAGCAGACCGACCGGAAGCACACTGAGGAGCACCATCGCGCCGAGTCCGAGGTTGATGCCCCAGAACGCGACCTTGAGCATCCGCTCCGGCCACACCAGCGTGGGACGCAAGGCCTTGACCGTGAACAGCACGAGTCCCATGCCGAGCATGCCGTACACGCCGAACAGCGCCGTGTGGCCATGCACCGGGGTCGTGTTCAACCCCTGCATGTAATAGAGCGCAACCGGTGGATTGATCATGAACCCGAACAGGCCAGCGCCCACCAGGTTCCAGAACGCGACCGCGATGAAGAAGTAGATCGGCCAGCGGTAGCCGCGCATCCAGTGCGTCGACTTCGTGTGCCGCCAGTTCTCCCACGCATCGAAGCCAAGGAACACGAGCGGCACGACCTCGAGAGCGCTGAACGATGCGCCCAGAGCGATCACGATCGTGGGCGTGCCGCTGAAATAGAGATGGTGAAGAGTCCCGATGATCCCGCCGGCGAGGAAGAT
>JACCQV010000607.1 GCA_013813945.1 Deltaproteobacteria bacterium
TGTCGCAGCTGTCCGCGTCACTCCGCGTGACGTTGGTGCTCGCCACGATCGAAGAGATGCCCCACAAGCAGATCGCCGAGATCCTCGAGATTCCCGAAGGAACGGTCGCCTGGCGCGTCAACGAGGCACGCCGGTTGCTCCGCGTGAAGCTCTCCGGTGATGAACCCAAGCCCGCTGCGACTCCCGATGGTCAAGTGAAAAATGTCTGACGACCTCGATGACCTGCTGCGCCGTTCGATGAAAACCCTGGACGATCAAGTCCCGTCGGGTTATTTCGATGGCCTTCCAACACGGACGCTCGCGCGTCTGGAGGACAGCACCATGCAGACCACGGGCAGCTCGAGCAGTTCTAAGGCGTCTCCGGTCGCACCACCTCCGCCCGCGAAAGAGCGCGACGAGGATTCCGGGCTGCACGACATTCGCAGCCTCGCGTCGTCGACGAAGCTCCGGCTGTCGTCGCGCCGCTCGACGCAGAACCCGATCGTCCACGAGGATGATGTCCTCGCGTCGTCGTCCGCCGGCTGGAAGGCCGTCGCGCTGCCGGAACCTGCGAAGATGGTCTCGTTGCCAGAGCTCGCCGATCTGCCGACCAAGGCGGAGATCGAGGCGCTCGACAAGGCGGCCCAGAAGAAGGCCAAGAAGCGGGCCGACAAGATCGATGTCGCATCAGCTCCCGCAGCCATCGAGGCTTCGACTCCGGCGGTCGCAACGGCTGCGCCCGCGATCGGCTCGCGGATCGCCGCGCAGTCGAGCGGCGGACGCGGCAAGATGATCGCCATCATCGGTCTCGGTCTCTCGGCCGCTGCCGCCAGCGTCTTCTACTTCGTCGTCAACAACAAGGACGAGAGCAAGAGCGCTGTGAGCTACGAGTCGAAGGCCGGCGCACCGCTGCCCGAGATGACGGCCAAGCAGCTCCCGCCGCCCACTCCGGCCGCGGCTGTCGAGCCACCGGCGGTGGTCGCCGCGGCTCCCGTCGAGCCAGCTCCGGTTCCCGAGCCGGTCGTTCCCGACAAGGCGGCGTCGAAGGCCGATAAGCCCGCCAAGGTTCACAAGGTCGAGATCCGCGACACGTCGATGACCAAGGACAAGCCGGCCGACAAGCCGGTGGTCGCGCCCAAGGAAGAGATCAAGAAGCCAGCCGGCGACGATGGCGAGCCGTCGTTCGACGCGCTCCTGAAGGAAGCGGGCGTCAACGATCAGAAGAAGGACGCCAAGCCCAAGCTCGACAAGAAGTCGCTGTCGGGCGGCGACATCAAGACGGGCATGGGCTCGGTCGCAGGCAAGGCAGGCAAGTGCTACGCCGGCACGCAGGGCACCGCGAGTGTCAAGCTGACCGTCGCGCCGTCGGGCCAGGTCCAGAAGGTAACCGTCACGGGCGTGTTCGCCGGTACGCCGGTCGCTGCATGCGTCGAGTCGGCCGTGAAGTCGGCGTCGTTCCCGGCCTGGGACGGCGGACAGCAAACGATCAGCTACAGCTTCCTGCTCGCCGAGTAGCCGCTCGCAGCGTCACCGCACGGTGATGCAGCCGAGACTGAAGCGCCCGTTTCTCGGTGTGCGCTTTTCGGCGTTCGCCGACGAGTCGAAGTAACTGACCGCGTACGTGCCCGGCACGACGATCGTCGCGTAGCGTCCCGCCGACAGCTCGGCGACGTGCGCTCCGTCGATCGAGATCGCCGCCTGCGACTTGCTGCGCTTGCCGTCCATGGTGAGCGTGCCCGACAGGCGGCGGGTCGAGAGCTCGAACGTCAACGTCGTCGGACTCGTGATCGCGACCGGCGCTGTCGGCAATCCGCCGGCTGCCGGAAACCCCGCGGGCTCGGGCCAGCCGAATTCGAAGTCCGGGACGTAGCTGCCCGCGGGCAGCGTGCCGGCAGTCGGCCATACGCCATAGCTGACGGGCGATGCGATCGATCTCAGGACGAGCTCGCCCATCCCGGCGGTCGGCGCGGTGGCCGGAGCGCCATCGATCATCACCGTCGCCGAGACCTGGTGCATCGGGAGGTCGAGCTCCCAGCGCAGCTCGTTCGTCAGGTTGATGCGATCGAGGGTGATCACGCCGCTCATCGAGTCGGATGGATCGTGCTCGACGGCCAGCGTGTACGCGCCGCGCGGCAGGGTCGCCGAGAACCGTCCGTCCGCGTCGAGCGGGATCCGTGCGGCTCCCCACACACTGTCCTCGCCGATCGCGACGAGAACCGTATCGCGTACCGTGGAGTTGATCAGGAAGCGGCCGTGCAGCCGGGTCGGAGGAACCATCGCGAGATCGAGGCGGGTGCCCGTGATCTCGACGGAGCTCGCGATCCGGACCGAGAGGTCGCGGCTGCGGAGCTTCGTGGTGAGCCACACGTCGTAGCGACCGCGCACGAGCACGGCGGAGAACTCCGGTGAGGCGAGCGCGACCCGGCTCGGCGGATCGCCCGGCGTCGCGAAGGCGATCATCGTCAGCGCCGGATCGAACGGTGCGGTGAGACCGCTCACGGTTCCGGAGACGCGCACGATCGGAACATCGATGACGAGCTCTCCACGCTCCACCGTCGCCGTGTGCAACGCCAGACCGAGTGCAGGCAAGCTCGGCTCGTCTCGCCGGGGCGGATGATAGGTGACGGCGAACGGCCCGCGCGGCAGGTAGAGGTTCGCGGGAGCGCGCTCGATCTCGACCCACACATGATCATCGCCATGCACGAGCTCGAGCCGACCTTGATCGGATCCGACCGCAGGCGCTGCACTCGCGTAGGTGAGGCGCGGCGTGACGCGCTCGAGCGGTAGCGCGATGTCGATTGACGTGGTGCCGCCGATCGCGACGTCTCGCGCGATCACGATCTCGGTGTCGGCGCGGAACGCCGGTGATCGAAGCACGATGTCATAGCGGCCCTCGAGCACGCCGACATCGAACCGCCCGCGGCCAAGCTCGACGTCACCGCGCGTTCCGACATCGCCCTCGCTGACGATGTAGACCTCGCCCGCGAGATCCTTCGGCAGCTCGCCGCCGTTCCACGTGATCCGGCCCCGGAACCGCGCGACCCGCAGAGCGATGTTGTGAGTGGCGTCCACCGGGGTGCACGCAACGCACTCGAGGCCATACGCGTGGAAGCCCGGGTCACAGCGGCAGAGCGCATCCTCGTCTCCGGACAGGTACGGATACGAAGTCCGCGTGATGCAGCGGCCATGGCCGGAGCACGTCACGCCCTCGCACAGCGGAAATCGCTTCGGCATCGGAGGCTGGGTGAAGGCTCCGTCCGACGCCGATGGCCGGGCCACCGCGACACTCGGCGGGAGCGTGACGACGACGGGGACGGGGCCGTGTCCCGGATCGCGGCAGGCGATCCAGAACAGGAGGGCGACCCACCACCACCGCATGGAACCGAGCATAGGCCGGTTCGCGGGGATTCTCGGTTGTCGACGGCCGATCCCCGGTATACGGTCCCCGGCTGGTCATGAGGAAGGTTTCGACCGGACGGTTCTTCGAGGATTTCGGCATCGGCCAGCACCTGGTCCACGCGATCCCACGCACCCTCCATGGCGGCGACATCTCTGCGTACATGGCGTTGACCGGCGAGAAGCATCCGCTGTCATCCTCCACGGAGCTCGCTCGCTCGCTCGGCTTCCAGCGCGAGGTGATTCCCGACCTGCTCGTGTTTCACGTGGTGTTCGGAAAGTCCGTTCCGGACGTCTCGCACAACGCGACCGCGAACCTCGGCTACGCCGACGTGCGCTTCCTCCGCCCGGTCTACCCCGGCGACACGCTGGTCGCCGAGAGCGAGGTCATCGGACTGCGCGAGGTCTCGAGTGGCGAGGCGGGCGTGGTCTACGTCCGTACTCGCGGGACGAATCAGAAGGGCCAGGAGGTCCTGTCCTTTGTCCGCTGGGTGATGGTTCCCAAGCGCGACAAGGATGCGGCGAAGGGCATCAACAACGTCCCGCAGCTGCCCGCGGTCGTCACCGTGGATCGCCTGCCGGTCCCCGAGTCGATCAAGCTCGATCGGTTCCCGGATCTCGCGTGGGCGTTCGGCTCGACCGCGCGATGGGACGACTACGACGTCGGTGAGCGCCTCGATCATCCCGATGCGATGACGATCGAAGAGGCCGACCACACCCAGGCGACGCGCCTCTATCACAACAGCGCGCAGGTTCACTTCGACGCCAAGGGCATGGCCGAGACCAAGAACGGCAAGCGCCTCGTCTACGGAGGTCACGTGATCAGCGTCGCGATGGCGCTCGCGCAGAACGGTCTCAACACCCAGCTTCGGCTCGCGGCATGGAACGGTGGGGCGCACGTCGCGCCGACCTTCGGCGGCGATACCCTGCGCGCGTTCACGCAGGTCATCGAGCGCGCCGAGCTGCCGACCCGCCGCGATGTGGGTGCGCTGCGCCTGCGGCTCTCTGCCGTGAAGAACGTCTCCGCGGCCGAGCTCGCGAATGTTCCGCCGCTGCTGTCGGGCACCAAGGAGCCGCGGATTGTCCTCGAGCTCGACTACTGGTCGCTGTTCCCGCGCCGGTAACCGCCATGTGCTGCTTCTCGGGAGTCGTCAAGGAGGTCTCCGCGACCCGGATCTTCGCGCGCATGGTCAGCCCGGGACGTCAGGTGCTCGCGTATCAGATGCAGCTCGCGACGGACGCGGAGGTCGCGATGATCCTCCCGATCCCCGTGCCTCCGAACAGCGCCGATGATGCGGTGCGGTTCATCTCGCTCGAGCGCTATCCGACGATGTTCGACGCGCTGTACAAGGCGTTCGCGCCTGTACCCGCCCTCGGGCCCGGGCGCGCGCAGGCGAACAGCTATGCTCCCCCACTCGAGGTTCACACCGTCGGCGCGTTCATTGCGTCGTTCGTGCCGCGCCTCGCGGACTTCACGCGGCTCGACGCACGGTTCCGCGTCCCGCCGGGCACGCTCGACCGGATCCCCGAGTATGCGGACTGGGGCTTCGCGGTGTTCCAGCTCGGCGCGACGCGGGGGACCGCGCAAGTGCATCCGATGGCGTTCGAGTTTCCGACGCGCGAGCGGACGCGGTTGTTCTTCCCGACCGTCCATGTACACGACGGAGCCGTGCACCCCGAAGCGGAGTTCGCACACCGGCTGTACGCGCAAGGCATCGCTGGTGTGCGACCGTTCGTCACCAATCGGAGTAACGCGTCGACGTTCGTCGATGCAGAGCGTACCGAGGGCATCATCGATCCAGATCAGCCGGTCTCGGTGCGCGAGCTGGTCGGGATGCACCCGAACCGCGATCAATGGACCGCGCTGCCCGACGCCGTCTGAAGCGCCCGAGCTAGGAGCCCGTGCGCCGGCGCTCGCGCACCGCGACCCACGCCGCAAGCGCAGCCACGAGTACGAGCACGATCGCGAGCGCGGCGCGCAGCGG
>JACCQV010000623.1 GCA_013813945.1 Deltaproteobacteria bacterium
CCCCGGCGATCGACGACCGGACCTGCGCCTGATCCTCCGGCGGGAACATGTCGACGAGCCGATCGATCGTCTTCGCCGCGTTCGGCGTGCTCATCGTCGCGATCACGAGGTGACCGGTCTCTGCAGCGGTCAGCGCGATCTCGACGGTCTCGCGATCGCGTAGCTCGCCGATCACGATCACGTCGGGATCCTCGCGCAGCGACCCCTTGAGTGCCGCCGCGAAGCTTCGAGTGTTCAGCCCCACCTCGCGCTGCGAGACCACCGCCGCCTTGCGTGGATAGATGATCTCGACCGGATCCTCGATCGTGATGATGTGGAACGGCCGCGAGGCATTGATCAGATCGACGAGCGCGGCCATCGTCGTCGTCTTGCCGTGGCCACTGGGACCCGCGATCACGACGAGGCCCTGATGGTGCGCGATCACCTTCGCGAGCTCCTTCGGAAGCCCGAGCTCCTCGATCGTCGGCGGTGTGGCTCGCGCGATCCGGAACGTGCCCTTGAGTCCGCCCTGGATGCGCGACAGGTTCGAGCGCAGGCGGCCTCCACCCGGTGCTTCGATCGCGAGATCGATGTACCCGACCTCGTCGAGCTTGGCCTGGTGCGGCTGGACCAGCGGCCCGAGCAGCGTGTTGATCTCCGCTTCGCTGGCAGGCCCGCCGCAAGGATCGAGCGGGACGAGCTCACCGAGCACGCGGATCGCGATCGCACGTCCCGACGCGATGTGGAGATCCGAGGCGCCGCGGTCCTGTGCGATCCGGAGGAGATCGGCAAAGGTCGACGGCCCCGTGAGGAGGTCCAGCGCTGACGGCCGCATCTGCTGCACGGGGCGCGAGGGTGCTGCCCGCGGCGGCGGCGGCGGCGGTGCCTCCGGCTCCAGCTCGAGGAGCATCGCCGCCGGCTTGGGGATCGTGGCGGCCTTCGTGCGCGCCGGTGCAACAGGCGCACGCCCGAACGTGAGCCGGTAATCGTCGCCGCGGCGCACAGCCTGGACGCGAATCCGCCGCTTGCCGACATCGACGTCGATCGGCGGTCCCGTGTCTTCGTCGTCGGGGAACAGGGTCGCGATCGGTGAGCCCGCGAGGAGCGCTGTCAGCTGACCGCGCGAGACGGTCGCGGTGGTGAGATTGACCATCTGACCACTGCGGCACATCGTGATCGGATGCCCGACGGCGATCACGATCTCGGTGACTCCCTCGCGGTCGAGATAATTGAGCACTTGATCGAGCTGGACGCCCACGGCGGAGCATCGTATCGCGTTGTCGGGTAGATCACCCGTGCCAGGTGCTCGGATGTAGGACATCGCCGTGCGCCTGAAGCCCCCGCCCGATCGCCACGGTGTGGCATCGGCGACCACCGACCAGAGACGGAACGTCTGGTCGGAGAATGCCGAAACCGTGGCACGCGGGTTGTAGCAGTGACCAACATGCAGCCCCGTCTGACCTCGCCGCGTAGCCTCGTACCTGCTCCGCCGCCAGCTGCGCTGACATCGGCGCACCGTGGGAACGCTCTGACCTACATGCGCGGCGCCGTCGCGAGTCCGGTCTGCATCGCGATCTCCGTATTCTCCGCATGCCTCGGGCTCGGCTACGCCGGGATCATCGGGGCCGTGCTCGCGATGGTGGCGGTCATCACGCTCGGAGCGCTATCGGCCCGCTATCGGATTGTCCAGCGTCACCTCGATCGCCAGGCACAGCTCCGAACCCGGGCTCATCGTGAGACCTCCCGGTTGCGCGCGTTGCGTCCCTCGGGTCCGGTGCGGCAGACGCAGTACCTCGAGCTTCGCGACCTGGTCGAGAGCATCGAGAAGACCGATCCGGCGGAGGCGCAGCGCTTCGAGCTGCAGGACCTGCTCGATCATTTCGTTCATCTCTCGGTCAGCCACCAGCGTTGCTTCGAGGCGTTGCGCCTCGCGGGCGGTAACGAGCTGCCTGTGGCGATTCCGATCACGGACGCAACCAAGTCGAAGCGCCGCCGCGAGATCCAGGCCCGCCGGATCCGGCACCGCGACGAATGCCTGCGCCGGGTCGAGGGGCTGGTCGACGAGCTCGAGGCGATCGACGAGCTGGTTCGCCTGGTGGCCCAGCGCACCGCATGCCCGTCGATCGACCCCGATCTCGACCGCGAGATCGAGCGCCGGCTCTGGGAGCTCGACGAGGTCGAGGCGGCTCTCAATCAGCTCTCCGCGTGAGACGGGGTCTGGCTCCTGACAACCTCGCTCAGACCTCACGCACGTCTCAACAACGGTGAACTAGAGTCCCCGACGTGAGCGAGAGCGCCGACGTCGATGCACTGCGCTCCGACGTCGCGCGGTTCCAGGCGCTCGCAGAACGCGCGGAGCGTCGACTGCGTGCGGCCCACGAGGTGTCGCGGGTGCTGGCGGAGGAGACGACCGTGGTCGGTGCCCTGCCCCGCGTGCTCGGTTCGCTCGGGATCGCGCTGCAAGCAAAGCTCGGGGCGGTCTGGGTGCCCAGCGGCTCCACGCTCGAGGTCAAGACGCTGTGGACCTCGGAGCCCTACCAGGCAACGACCTGGGACCAGCTGTGCCGGCGTCACCGGCTCGGCATGGGATCCGGGGTGCCCGGACGAACGTGGCGCGATCGAGGTCTTTGCTGGGTCCCCGAGATCGGCAACGACTCGACGATGCCGCGCCATGACGGGCTGCTCACGCTGCGCGTCCGCTCGGGGCTCGGCTTCCCCATCATCCTGGGTGACGAGGTCGTCGGCATCATCGAGCTGTTCAGCGTTCGCAGCGAGACGCCCGACGATCATCTGGTCGAGCTTCTGCGCGTGTTCGGCCTCCAGCTGGGACAGTTCATCCAGCAGGTCCGCACGCACGATCGGCTGCGCACTCAGGTCTCACACCAGCAGCAGCTGACGCGTGCGAGCAGCGTCTTCAATGCGACGCTCGAGGTCGACGAGATCTTCAGCGAGCTCGCGAAGCTGGTGGTCCCGTGGCTCGGCGACTGGTGCACGATCCACACGGTCGAGGACAACGGCTCGCTCGAGCTGGCGGCAACGACGGCCCGCGACACCGCGCTGACCGATCGCGTCCACGCGCTGGTCGACGATCACGCCCCGAATCCCGACCATATGGCGGGCGTCCACGAGGCCCTCAGGTCGCGCAAGACGGTGTTCCTCGCGACCATCTCCGACGACGAGCTGCAGCGGATGGCACGGACTCCCTCGCACCTCGAAGCTCTCCGCGCACTCGAGATCAGCTCGTACGCGATCGTGCCGATCACCGCGCGCGGGGTCCCGGTCGCGGCGCTCTCGGTCATCTGCAGCTCGCCGAGGCGGTTGTCGGGCGATGACCTCCCGGTGGTCGAGGAGATCGCCGGCCGAGCTGGACTGGCCGCCGCGAACGCGCGGCTGTACGCGGAGGCGCACGGTAACGCGCTGGAGCTCGTCGTCGAGCGCGAGACCCTGACGAAGCTCAACGAGATCGGCCCGACGCTGACCGCCGAGCTCGATCTGCAGGTGCTCGTGCAGTCGGTGACCGAGACCGCGACGCAGCTCACCGGCGCGCAGTTCGGAGCGTTCTACTTCAGCCCACGTGCGCCGGGGGAGAGCTTCGCGCTGGGCGCGGTGGCCGGGATCACGCGCGAGGACTTCGCGAAGTTTCCGAAGACCGGGCTGTTCGCGCCCGTGTTCGACAGTCGTGGTGTTGTCCGGATCGAGGACGTCGGCGCAGATCCGCGTCACGCGGTGAACCGGGTCGGCCGCAACATGGTCGATGGCCATCTCTCTGTGCGCAGCTATCTCTCGGTGCCGGTCACGACGCGCGCGGGCAACGTGATCGGCGGCCTCCTGTTCGGCCATGAAAAGCCCAAGGTGTTCTCGGAACGTGCTCAGCGGATCGCGATGGGGCTCGCCTCGAACGCTGCGACCGCACTCGATAACGCGCGCCTCTACACGGATGCGCAGCGGCTGATCAAGGAGCTCGAGAAGACCAACGCCGAGCTCGATCAGTTCGCCTACGTCGCGTCGCACGATCTGCGCGCACCGCTCCGCGGGATCTCGAACCTCGCGATGTGGGTCGAGGAGGATCTCGGCGAGACCGCACCGCCGAAGATCGTAGAGCAGCTGCGGCTGCTCAAGGGTCGGGCCGCGCGGATGGACAAGCTGATCAACGGCCTGCTAGAGCTCGCCCGCGTCGGGCGCGCGCGACAGAAGCCGGAACGCATCGATGTCACCGAGCTCCTGCACGAGACGATCGATCTGTTGAGTCCGCGGACAGAAGCGCGCGTGCTGATCGTGGGATCGATGCCGACGGTGCACGCGGAGAAGTTCGCGCTCCAGCAGGTCTTCCTCAACCTGATCACGAACGCGCTGCAGCACTCGCAACGGGACGATGTCGTTGTGCGGGTCAGCTCGACCGACCGAGGCGACCAGTGCGAGCTGGCGGTCGCAGACAACGGGATCGGAATCGCTCCCGAGCACCACACGCGCGTGTGGCAGATCTTTCAGACCCTGCGGTCTCGTGACCTCACCGAGGCGATCGGAATCGGATTGACGATCGTGAAGAAGCAGGTCGAGGCCAATGGCGGCCGAGCGTGGATCGACGACACCGTGCGCGAAGGTGCGACCGTACGCTTCACGTGGCCGCTGCGCGCCAAGTAGGGGCGGTGCGATCTCGCTCGAGGACGCGATCGACCGGATGCGCTCGGTGTTGATCTTCGAGGTCACGGGCTCCTCGACGAACTGCGTCCCATGGCCCACCGGCCGCGGGAATTACCGACGCGACGGCTTCGTTCCGCCACGGTGAACGGCCGGTCTCTTGCAACCCTCGCAGGCATCACCCCTGCCGCGAGGAACCCTCATGAAGCCCCGTCTCGTCTGCGCACTGTGTGCGCTCCTGCTCCCCAGTTCCGCGCTCGCAGAGCCCGTTCCGGTGCCGGCCGCGGATCCGGTGGTGATCATCAATCAACCGACCGCCCAGCCGCGCTCGGTGTTGCGCCGCTCGGTGCTCGAGCCGCAGTACGAGACTGTCTACGACGACTACAACGCCGCCGTGTTCACCACGGGTGCGCTGATCTTCGCAGGGAGCTACGGCGCCTCGGTCGTCGCGGCTGCGGACGCGAGCGCTGACAATCGCGAGCGCGGCTTCAATCGCCTCTACATCCCGCTGGCCGGGCCGTGGCTCGCGCTCGCCGATCGAGGGGATTGCCCGGTCACGAGCGCTGCGTGCGACACCGAGACGACCACGAAGGTGCTGCTCGTGGCCGACGGGATTTTTCAGGCCGCCGGCGTGCTCGCGATGATCGATGGCATCCTCGAGCCGTCGAGTCACCGCGTGCAGGTTCGCAACACGAAGCTCGATACCAAGGTGCGCGTCACGCCCGCGACCGTCGGTACGGGCGACCCGGGCGTCGCGGTGTTCGGCCGATTTTAGGCGCGGTGTTCGGCCGATTCCATGCGCATGCTAGCGTCACGCGCATGAAGCTGTACATGCACCCCGTGTCGACCGCGAGCCGTCCGGTGCGGCTGTTCATGAGGTGGCCGAAGATCAACGAGCTCGAAAACCTGTGATCCGCGGCCTGCACCACAGCGCCTATCGCTGCCGCGACTCCGAGGAGACGCGCCGGTTCTACGAGGACTTCCTCGGGCTCCCGCTCGTCAACGCGTTCCCGATCACCGAGACCAAGAGCGGGCGCGAGACGCACGTCCTTCATTCGTTCTATCGGATGGGTGACGGCTCGTGCCTCGCGTTCTTCGAGGCGCCAGACAGCCCGTTCGAGTTCAAGGACCAGCACGACTACGACCTCCACGTCGCCCTCGAGGTCGCGCCGGCTGTTCTCGAGCCGATGATCGAGAAGGCCAAAGCCGCCGGGATCGCGGTGCGCGGCGTCGCGGACCACAAGATGATCGATTCGATCTATCTGCGTGATCCGAACGGCTACGTCATCGAGCTGACGGCGAAGCGTCCGGATCATGACGAGCAGATGGATCCGACGAAGAACTCGGCGCGGGAGAACCTCGACCGGTTTCAGCGCGACAAGCAACGCGCCTAGCGAGTGAAATAGCTCGGGTGGCTGCCCCATGTGGCAGACCACTCGGGCAACCGGTGCGCGGCCCCCCACGGCGTCAGCACGGGAGACAGTGCCGACTCGAGCTGGAACCACAGCGAGTCGACGCCGAGCTGCACCGGCCGATCTGCTTCCGCATCGTTCAGGGTGCGGCTGTGCTCGACCGCGCGGGCGCTGACACCATAGGCGGTCAACGAGGGCGTCACGAACGATGCTCCCGGGCGAAACGGACTGCCCGGCTGCGCCGTCTCCCGGATGATGCCGTTGATCTCGGCCGTCACGTTGCGATGGAAGAACGGGGGGCGGAACGTGCCGGTCGTCGCGTCCCAGCGCGGCGGAAAGGTCACCAGATCGAGCGTGTGGGTTCCCTGCTCGTCGAGGGGCGCGGAGAGAACGGTGTGGATCGACGGATCGCCATGATCGAAGCGGACGTTCCCTGACGGAGAGAACGCCCCGAGGTCGTACACGAACGGCACGAGGTTACCGTGCCAGCCGGCGACATCGAACGGCGAGTGATCCTGCGTGGCGACGTGCAGCGCACCGCCGAGCTTGCCGACGACCTCGAACCCCGGGGCGAGCCGATCCTCGAACCACGCCGCAGGCGCGCGGAAGTGGCGCGCATCCGCGAGTCCATTCGATCCGATCGGACCCCGATCCGGAAGCTGGAAGCGGCGGCCAAAGGCCTCGCCGACATAGCCGCGTGCCGCAGGCCCGTGGAGCAGCACGGAAAACACGATCCCGCGCGGGATGATCGCAAGCTGGCCGGGCGCCACCTCCAGCGCACCGAGCTCGGTCATCACGGTCAACGCGCCGAGCTCGGGCAGGATCAGCAGCTCGCCATCGGCGTTGTAGAGCGCGCGGCGCTCCATGCTGCGATTCGCCGCGTAGAGATGGAACGCGTAGCCACGGCGAAGTCGCGCGGATCCTGCGCCGCACACCGTGGTCAAGCCGTCCACGAAGTCGCGCTCGTCGGTTGGCAGCTCGAGCGGTGCGAAGCCACACAGGTTGATCTCGGGCGCACCGTCGAACGTCGCGCTGATCCGCGGCTGCACGAAGCCGAGGAGCTCGCGGCGCTGCGCTGATGGGCGCACGCGATACAGCCAGGTGCGGTGAGTGTCCGCGCGCGGTGTGGTGAAGCCGGTCGCGTTCAGCTGCTCGGCATAGAGGCCGTTGGGATGAAGACGGGGTGTGTTCTGGAGCGCAGGAACCGCCCCCTCGATCGCCTGCGAGGTCAGCACGTTGCCAAACCCCGTCGCGCCCTCGCGAGCCGGCTCACCGGTCAGCACGCTACGACCGCGGAGCCGTTGCGCGAGCGTGATCTCGTGCCGGTCGCCCTGCGTATCGACGACGTCGACGTTGGCGCCCGCCGCCCGAAACCACGCAGCGGTTGCTTCGAGGTCCGCACGCGCGATGAACCGGTCCGCCTCCGCTGCACCGAGGAGCACGGGAACGCCGGTGAGCGGCTGGCCCGCTGGCGCGGCCCACTCCGTGGACTGCCCGATCCGCGCTCCACACGGCGCGAACACGCCCGCCACCAGGCCCGGGAACCGCGCCGCCACCTCGAGCGCGAGACACGCGCCCTGCGAGAACCCCGCGAGGACGATCGGAACAACCGAGACCGAGACCGAGCCCGAGCCCGAGCCCGACCCCGAA
>JACCQV010000653.1 GCA_013813945.1 Deltaproteobacteria bacterium
AGCGGCGGGTTGGTGACTTCGTTGGGGTCGACGTCTTCGAAGAGGTCGGCGTCCGGGTCAACGGGGTCGACGGGTACACTCATCCGGGCCACGGTCCATTCGGTGCGAAGGGGATGATCCGCTTGCGCAGGGCGGGGGGCACGCGCGCATCGAGGATGCCGGCGATCTCGTCGGGCCGGTAGAGCTGCGAGAAGTGCATCAGCACCACGTGCTCGTTCTCGAATCGGTCGGCGCGCTCGATCAGCTCGTCGAGATGGATGTGGCAGCCGGCGCGCGCGGCCTCGAGCGTCTTGCGCTCGTCAAGGAACGTGCACTCGAGGATGAGGACACGTGCCTCGAGCAGCTCCGGTGAGTGGTCGAGCACCGAGACCAGCGTGTCCGTTGCATACGCGACCTCGAGCCGCTCTTCGATCGAGGTGACCTCCTCGCCGGCACGCTTGCGAGCGGCGATCTCGGGGCCGGCCAGTCCGACGAGCTCCTGCTTGAGCTTCGCGACGCGCTTGACCAGCAGGTAGCCGAGCGAGGGGACCGGGTGGTACGTGCGGACCGCGCGGACGTGGAGGTCACCGCGCAGCGCGACCTCGTCCCCCGGAGACATCCCGATCGCTTCGATGTCGAGCGGCCAGCGCTGCAGCTTCGTCAGTGCGGCGAGTGCGGTCTGGAGGTCATCGACGATCTCCGCGGGCATCACGACCCGCGGGGGCTTCTGCTTCCCATGGAGGGCGCGGATCCCGAGCAGGCCCGGCAGGGCGCCGACGTGATCCGCGTGGCCGTGCGAGAGCAAGATCGTGTCGATCGCACCGAAGGACCTGGGGGAAATCCCGGCATCGAACAGCACGCCGAGCTCGGGGATGGAGAGCGACGTGTACACACCCCCGACGGATACACCCCGGACGGTGTACGGGCCGGCGGTGACCGTCGTCAGCATCGCGCCAGTATAGCCACGGGTGATGGGCGGTCCACGGCGTGGCAATGCTAGGATTGCGTCGCGCATGTTCTGGTATTCGCTACTGGCTGTCGTTGCGGTGCTGTTCCTGCTGTCGGTGACCTTGCCGGTCCCGCGGCGGATCTGGGCGTTCTTCATCTACAGCTCGAAGTCCTTCTGGCTGTGGGTTGCGGGCGTGCTCGGCCTGCGCAAGCTCTGGTACTCGCTGACCGGTCAGTCGGCCACGTATCGTCCGCTCACCCGCCCGATGCTGCTCCGCATGTGGTGCGAGGACATGGGCCCGACGTTCATCAAGTTCGGCCAGATCATCGCGTCGTCGGCCGGCATGTTCCCGGACCCGTACGTGAAGGAGTTCCAGAAGGTCCTCGACCGGGTCAAGCCGTTCCACTTCGACGATGTGAAGCGCACGCTCGACGAAGAGCTCGGCGCCGAGAAGGCGGCGCACCTGATCGACGTCGACCCGAAGCCCCTCGCGTCCGCTTCGATCGCACAGGTGCACTGCGCGCGGCTGCGAGACGGCACCCACGTCGTGATCAAGGTCCAGCGTCCCGGCATCATCGCTCGCTGCATGGCGGACATGAAGCTGATGCGCGCGCTCGCCCGTGTCCTCGCCAGCCTCCGCAAGAACGTCGAGCTGGCCAACCCGGTCGGCGTGGTCGATGACTTCACCAAGACCCTGACCGAGGAGCTCGACTTCCGTCAGGAGGCCGCGAACCTCGATCGGTTCAACGACATCATGCGCGAGCTCGGGCACAAGCACATCCGGTGTCCGGTCCCGCACCACGAGTACACGACTCGCAAGATTCTCGTGATGGAGCGCTTCCACGGTCTCCGCGTCGACAAGTTCGAGGAGATCAAGGCTCGCGGCATCGACGGCGAGACCAAGCTCGTCGACGGCCTGCGCGCGTGGTTCCAGTGCGTCGTGTTCTACGGCTTCTTCCACGGCGACGTCCACGCCGGAAATCTCATGCTGCTCGACGACGACACGATCGGCTTCCTCGATTTCGGAATCGTCGGCCGGTTCGATGAGAAGGAGCGCTACCTCGTCACCGACTACATGATCGCGTTCGCGTCAGGTAACTACAAACGCCTGGCCGAGATCATCATCGAGATGGCGGGCGCACCCCAGGGTCTCGACGTCGATGCGTTTGTCGCCGACCTCGGCGAGACCTATCGTCCGCTCCTGACGCTGTCGTTCGGCGAGGTGAACTACTCGGAGTTCTTGCCCGGCATCCAGCGCACGGCGACGCGCCATCGAATGATGATGCCCAACGAGTTCATCCTGATCACGAAGCAGCTCCTCTACTTCGATCGCTACGCGAAGTCGCTCGCGCCCAAGCTCAACGTCTTCACGGATCCGCGCCTCGTGCTCGGCATGATGCAGGACATCATGAAGGCCCGGATGCAGGCCGATGCCAAGAAGGCCGCGACTCCGCCCGCGTGATGCCGCCGCCGATCAGCGAAACTGATCGTCGATGCTGCGCTCGCCCTTGGGCGCCTTGACCGGCTTGCCGCCGTCATCGAGGTAGCGCAGGAACAAGTTGATCAGCTTCGTCTTGTCCGCGTTCAGCGGCCGAAACGCCAGCCCGATCTGATACCCGTCATCGACCGTGGTGCACCACACGACGGTCGCGCTCACTCGAAGAGCGTCGGACTTCTCGTCCTCTTCGAACACGAGCTGCATGTCGAGCTCGACCTCGGTCCCCATCGGGATGTTCGCCGCGAGATCAGCGCACAGCCCGCCACGCGAGACGTTGGTCGTCCGACCGTGATGCACCTTGCCGCCGGAATGCAGCGTCAGCGCTGCTTCATGCGCATATCGTTGGTGCTCTCGCTCGGGCTTTCCCACGTCCGACAAGTTTGGAGCCCAGGCGAGACGCTGGCAAGTTTTCACGGCGTAGCGGCCCCCGGTGCGACTGTCCGAACTTCGGACGCAGTGCGTCGTAGTGCCTCGGAGAACCACCCAGCTGTGAGCGCGTCGAGCTCGGCGCCAGCCTCGGCCGAATGCGATCGTGACGCCGATCGCTTCCATGCGAAGTACGTACGAATCACGTGAGTTGCGAGCCTTCGCCGCTCGCGCCGCCGCGCCGCCTCGAGCGCAACGACCTGGAGCTCCCTTCCGTCGAACACCAACCGGTCGAGTCGCCACGTCGCGCGGACCTCGAGCGTCGTGCCGCGCCCTACATCCGGATCTTCGTCGTGCCAGCTCGTGTCGCGACCTGTCCGGACGCTCACCCATGGCACGAGGCCACCCAGCCGCGCACGCATCGCGACGTGGCCAGGCAAGCGACCGGTGAGCCCGGCTGCCGCGTACGCGGCTGCGAGGACGTCGGCAACGTGCGGCGCCTTCTCGAGTCGCGCTGCGAGCTGATCCTGCTGGTCATCGCGGCCGTCGAGCGGATCGCGATGGTCGTCGAGGTCGAGCCCGTCGTTCTGATCGTCTTCCTCGAGACCGTCGGTCGCGGCAAACGTCGGTGCCGTCGGCCGGGTGGCGGATGAGGTGCAGCCGGTCAGGGCGAGGATTGCAACGAGGACCCGGGCAGTGCGCATCAGCGACTCCACGTCAGCAGCACCCAGAGCACGCCGCGCGCGGTCGTCACGGGATCGATCGCGCTCGCGATCGTGTGCATCGAGTCGGCGTCCGCCGGGTGAGTGCCGCGCATCTCTGCGACACGAACCGTGCGTCGCCAGGTGATCGTCAGATCGACCCGACCGATTCCGGTCAGTCCGCGATGGCGCGCCGCTTCGCGTCCGTCCGCCGCACCGGCATCACTCCACGCGCGATCGGCGCTCGCGGCCGCACTCGCATCACTCCAGGCGGGATCGACGCTCGCGTCGGCTGGTCCGTGCAACGAGCCGTCGTCGTCATGCGGATCCCGAGGATCAGGCGCAGCCGCAGCGAGGCGCGCCGTGAACGCGATCAACGCGACGAGGATGAAGATGATCAGCCACGCGGCGGCGGAACGGGGTCGGTTGCGCCACTGGGCGACGGAGCGTACGGTGCGAGCGTGGCGGCGACGCTCACGGATAACGGTCTCGCGGTTCTTCGCGCGCGCTATCTCGCGCGAGAGAACGGCGTGGTCGTGGAGACACCGGAGCAGATGTTCCGCCGGGTCGCGCACCACATCAGCAGCGCCGAGGCCCGGATGGGCTATGCGGTCGAGGAGATCGAGGCGGCACGCAGCGCATTCGAGCGGACGATGTCCGCGCTCGAGTTCCTGCCCAACTCCCCGACCCTGATGAATGCGGGCAGGCCACTTGGTCAGCTGGCCGCCTGTTTCGTGGTTCCCGTCGACGATTCGACCACCGGCGTGTTCGAGGCGGTGCGCTGGGCGGCGGAGATCCAGAAGACCGGCGGCGGCACCGGGTTCTCGTTCTCCCGGCTTCGACCGGCCGGCGATCTGGTCGCCTCCACCGGAGGCACCGCCTCGGGCCCCGTGTCGTTGATGCAGGTGTTCGACGTCGCGACCGAGGCGATCAAGCAGGGCGGGACGAGACGCGGTGCCAACATGGGCATGCTGCGCGTCGATCATCCGGACGTCCTGGAATTCATCGCTATCAAGCTGGATCCAGGTCGTATGTCCAACTTCAACCTCTCGGTCGCGATCACCGACAGGTTCATGGCCGCCGTCGAGGCAGGGACGACCTACGACCTCGTCAACCCGCGCACCGGCATCGTCACCGCGCAGCTCGACGCGCGCCGCGTCCTCGATGCGATCGCGAACGCCGCGTGGTCGGTCGGTGATCCGGGGATGGTGTTCATCGATCGGATCAACGAGCTCCATCCCACCCCCGCGCTCGGTTCGATCGAGGCGACCAATCCGTGCGTCACCGGCGATAGCCGGGTGTGGGTCGAAGATCGAGGTCTGGTCGAGATCCGCGAGCTCGTCGGGATGCAGCCGCGGATCGCGACCTGGGCTGACGACCGCGTCGTGTTCCGGCAAGCGACGCAGGTGGTCTGCACCGGTGTCCGTCCCGTGCTCCGACTCGTGACGGTCGAGGGACTCACGCTGCGACTGACCGCCGACCATCTCGTGACCACTGCGCACGGCGATGTCGCCGCGGCGGACCTGGACGCGGGCGTCCGCCTCCGGGGGAATGGCGAGTGGTACACGGTCGGACGTATCGAGCCCCTCGGCGAAGAGGAGGTCTTCGATCTCCACGAGCCGACCACCAGTCACTTCTTCGCGAATGGCTTGCTCGTCCACAACTGCGGCGAGCAGCCACTCCTGCCGTTCGAGTCGTGCACGCTCGGCAGCATCGACGTCGGTCGGTTCGTGGTGACCTCCGGCGCGGCGCGCGACTTCGACTGGCCGCGGCTGCGCACGTCGATCCACGATGCGGTCCGCTTCCTCGATGACGTGATCGAGGCCAATCGATATCCGCTGCCCGAGATCGAGCGCGCCACCAAGGCCACCCGCAAGATCGGTCTTGGGATCATGGGCTGGGCCGACGCACTCGCCGCGCTCGAGATCCCGTATGACGCGCCGCCAGCCCTGGAGCTCGGGGGGAAGCTCGCGCAGTTCCTCGAAGACGAGTCGCTGGCAGCCTCGCGCGCTCTCGCCGACCGGCGCGGCGCGTTCCCCGCCTGGACGAGCTCGCGGTGGGAGGGAGCCGGGCAGGGTCCCCTCCGCAATGCGACCACGACCACGATCGCGCCGACCGGAACGATCAGCATCATCGCCGGCTGCGCGAGCGGGATCGAGCCGCTCTATGCGCTCGCCTATCGGCGCAACGTCCTCGACGGTGCGGAGCTCACCGAGGTCAACCCCGCGTTTCAGCGCGTCGCCGCCCAACGTGGATTCGCGACGACGACTCTGTTCGAGGGTGTCGCCGAGCACGGCGGTGTACGTGGACGGAGCGATGTCCCCGCCGACGTCCAGCGCGTGTTCCCGACCGCTCACGAGATCGACTTCGCGACGCATGTCCGGATGCAGGCCGCGTTTCAGCGTCACGTCCACGCCGCCGTCAGCAAGACGATCAACCTCGCGCGGAGCGCGACCCCGCTCGACGTGAAAGCTGCGTACCAGCTCGCGTACCAGCTGGGTTGCAAGGGAATCACCGTCTACCGGGACGGCAGTCGCGAGGGCCAGGTGCTCGTCACGGGGGCACGGGCTCCGCGGCCCGATGCTGCGCCGAGCTGTCCCGAGTGCGGGAACGTCCTCGTCGTGCAGAGCTCGTGCAGGTTGTGCCGGCATTGCGGCTGGTCGGTTTGCGGATGACGACGGCGTGGACATGACGCGGTCGCATCGAGCAAGCACGAGGCCGTGACCTCCGACGCGTGATCCTCGGCGGTTACGCTGCGCGCCGGCCGCGCGCCGGACGTCGTGGCCGAGGCGCGGCGGACAGCGGACGCGGCGAGCCGATTGTCAGTCGGGTCACCGCCCTAACGTGCGGTGTTGTGCGGTGCTGGACGCCGAGCGGGATCTGATTCCGAAACGAAAAAAGGACTCGGTCGAAACCGAGCCCCCTTCCCCCCAAGCTTCGAACGTAGTCGGTTAGCGGCGGCGACGACGACGAGCCGGGCGTGGCGCGACGGCGGCGGCCTCGAGCTCCTCGAGGTGCTCGAGCATGCTGATCATCGTGTTGCGAGTCGCTGCATGCGGCTCGTTCGTGATCGCGCGACCCAGCGAGATGCGCAGCTCAGCGCGCAGCTCGGACTCGATCAGGCGGTAGGTGCGGAGCGCCTCCTCCGGATCGTAGTGGTTGAGGTCGGCTTCGCATCCAGTGGCCGCGATCCAGACCGCGGCGAGTGCAGCGGCACGGCGGCCAGGCTGCGAAACCCCGAAGTCCTTGACGGTCGACCGGAGCCGCTGGCGCACCAGCGGGATCGGTGGCAGAGCCACCAGACCGTCGTTATCGTCATCGGGCCGACGGAGGACAGGGCGTGTCATTGACTTGTCGGTTTCCATGGCTTTTTTTGTCCTGATCTCGCAGCAGAGCCCTTCGATTTCCCCCCAAAGGGCCGCTCTGTGATGTGCCGCGACCTTGCCGGATCCGATTCAAAAAAGCGATGAATATCCGCGCGGAGGATTACAAAAATGACGTCGTATCCGACCGCTAACCCGAACGCCCCTCAGAATTAGACCGATGAGGGTTCAGTTGACCCCAGCTAGCGAGAAATTCGCGTCTCACTCCCGTGGTCGAGGGTCCGTCAAATGACGGTTCACGACAGAGTCGACGACATCCACCCGCCTCGCGATGAAGTCGCGAATCGTCCAGTCGACGAGGTGTGGACGCTCGATCGGGGCGGTGTGGGACGCGTTCGGAATCTCGAGTAGCTCGGCGGCTGGAATCGCCTCCGCCATCGCCCGGCTGCGCTCCGGTGGCGTGAATCCGTCGCGCCCGCCAGCGACGACCAGCGTCGGCACCCGGATGTCGGGCAGCAGATCATCCGCGCTGTGCTGACCTGCGGACGCGAGCATCGCCACGAACAGCCGCACATCGATCCGCGACATGCCTTCGAGGTAGGGCATGAAGTCAGCCGGCTCGACGAGCTCCCGGCGGATCTCGAGGCGACTGGCAACCTCATAGGCGAGCCGGGTCGGCAGCAAGGCCCGGCTCAGCCGGTTGAGGACGCGAGGTACGCGCTGGATCCACTTCTGGATCGTGGGCAGCATCTCCTCCAGCGTCGCTGAGCCCTTGAAGGTGCGCAGTGGGTGCGACGATGCGCCGCAGACGAGGACGAGCCCGGAAACCCGCTCTGGGTGACGCCTGTACGTCTCCAGCGCGACCTGGACGCCCATCGAGTGACCGACCAGCACCGCCCGATCGACCAGGGCGTCATCGAGGACGCACGCGATATCGTCCGCGAGGTCCTCGACCGTCACCCGGGCGGGATCTCGCGGAGCGGCGGTCCGGCCGTGACCCCGGTAATGAGGATGAAGTCCGAACCGCGACCCGAGGTCATTCCTCAAGTAGCGCCAGACGTAGCCATCGCAGCCGATGCCGTCACACAGCAGAACCGGAGTCGCTTGACCCCGTGTCCCCCATGATTCGTAGAACAGCGGACTGCCGTCGCTGGGCGAAACGGCGTAACCCCACGCCGCTTGCACGCCCAACTCCTAAGCGATCTCTTTCTCGTCTTCCTCGCCGGGGAACTCGTTCACCGACGGATATTTCATGATCTCCTTGCGGGCGATCTTCCACGCCTTCTGGACAATCCATGAAAGTGACCGGTCCTGCCGGGTCGCTTCGTCTTGGATTTCCTTCAGCATGTCTTCGGGAAAATACAGGGACTGCTTGCGCTTATCGGAGCCGGCCATAC
>JACCQV010000714.1 GCA_013813945.1 Deltaproteobacteria bacterium
CGAGCCGCGTGAGATCGACGCGCACGATCGCGCGACCGAGCGGCGCGAGGTGGCCGACCGGATCGGCGAGCGTGACGTCGACCACGGGTGTCGCCGCCGGCGCTGGCGCTGGCGCTGGCGCTGGCAAGATCAGCGCGGTCAGGCTCGCAGGCGTCGTGCCACCTGCTTCGGCGATCGACGTCGGCGTTGCAGCGCTGATGATCAGGATGTCGAACACGAGCGCCTTGCCGCCGGCCTGCGTGCGGGGAGCGACCTTGATGATCTCGCCGAGAGCGGACAGTCCGGCGCGAACGGACGCGATCGACATTCCCTTGGCTGCGTGCTCCGCGCTCGGCGCGAACGACAGCGACCACACGTGCGACCCGCCGCGTAGGGCCTGGTAGAGCTGCTGGCGCTCGCCCGCCGCGAGCCGCGCATCCCACTCGGGGGAGATCGGCGGAGGCGCGTCGGGGATCACCGCGGCGAGGTCGATGCTCGCGATCGCGATCAGCAGCGCTTCGGGCGCCGGTCCTGGCGCGGTACCCTCGGCGACGGCACGGACGCGCTCGCCGATCGCTTGCACGCCCTGGATCGAGACCTCGACGGCGCCTCGGCTCATCTGGCCGCCGCTGCGGTCGGCGGCGCGCAGTAACGTCTCCAGCGCGTGCGCGATCTCGACGACGGGCTCGACGCCGATCATGCCGGCGAGGCCCTTGATCGTGTGCAGCGCGCGGAACAGATCACGCACCGCTGTGGGACGTAGCGTCCCGGCAACACACGCTGCGTCGATCTCGGTCAGGAGAGCGTGCGAGCTGGCGAGCAGCTCCTCGGCTTCCGAGACGAACCCGCCGATGAATTCTCGAAGGTCGATCCGATCGCTCAAGCCGCACCCGGCGAGAGCAGCCGGCGAGCTTCTTCGAGGATCTGGGGAGGAGCGAACGGTTTGGACAGAAACCCGGAGGCCCCCGCATCGATCACGCGGGTCCGGCTTGCGTCGTCACCACGGGTCGTGACCACGAGGATCGGCAGTGACTTCAGATGATCCTGCGCGCGGACAAACTCGATCACCTCGATGCCGCCGACGTCCGGCATGTTGAGGTCGAGGACGACGAGGTCGAAGCCCGCGACTGCGAGCCGCTCGATCGCCTCGAGCCCGGTCCCCGCGAACTCGAAGGTGACCGTGCCGAGGGGGCGCAGACACGCCGCGACCATGTCGCGCATCAGCTTGCTATCGTCGACGATGAGGAGGCGTTTCATGGGGGACCGGCCGCGAATACTTTACCACTCGTGCAGAGATAAAGAGGCCATTCGCTCCTTCTCGCCCGGGCCTCATTTCCCACGTGCCCTGCGGTAGTGTTTGGGGCATGACAGCCCTCGCCACGATGATGGAGGTGCCGCTGACCGTCGAGCTCGTGCTCGATCGGGCGCAGCGGTGGATGAAAGATGTCGAAGTCGTGTCACGGCGGCCGGACCGCAGGCTGCATCGCACGACGTATGGCGTCATCGCGGTCCGGGCCCGACGTCTCGCGCGGGCGCTCGTCGGAGCAGGGATCCGGCCTGGAGACCGGGTCGCGACCCTGATGTGGAACCACGCCGAGCACCTCGAGGCGTACTTCGGGATCCCGCTCGCCGGCGGGGTCACGCACACGCTGAATCTTCGATTGCATCCCGACGAGATTTCCTACATCGCGACGGATGCCCGCGATCGGCTCGTGATCGTCGACGACGTGCTGCTGCCGCTGTTCGACAAGGTCGTCGCCGCCGGTGCGACCTTCGAGCGCGTGATCGTCGTGGGCAGCGCCGGTGCGCCCGAGGGCTACGAAGGCTACGAGGCGTTCCTCGACAGTGCGCCCGACGTCGGATTGCCCACGATCGCCGAGTCCGACCCGCTCGGCCTCTGTTACACGAGCGGCACGACCGGCAAGCCCAAGGGCGTTCTCTACAGCCACCGCTCGACGATCCTGCACACGCTCGTCGAGGCCTTGCCCGACAGTCTCGATCTCTCGCGCAGCGATACGCTGCTCCCTGTCGTCCCGATGTTCCACGTCAACGCGTGGGGCTTGCCGTTCGCGGCCGCGATGGTCGGAGCGAAGCTCGTGTTCCCGGGTCCGTATCTCGATCCACCGAGCGTGCTCGAGCTGCTCGAGAGCGAGCGCGTCACCGTCGCTGCGGGCGTGCCGACGATCTGGCTCGGCATCCGCGAGGCGCTCGATGCGGCGCCCGCGAAGTGGAAGCTGCAACCTGGGTTGCGGATGATCGTCGGAGGCTCCGCCGCACCGGAGCAGATGATCCGTGACTTCGACCGGCTCGGGATGCAGCTCATCCACGCCTGGGGAATGACCGAGACGTCGCCGATCGGGCTCGTGGCGCGCGTGCCGCCGCACCTCGAGGGCACCGACGAGGCGCTGTGTTACCGGCTGCGCGCGAAGCAAGGGGTGCCTCCGCCGCTGGTCGACGTCTGCGTACGCAATGACGACGGTGATGTTCCCGCGGACGACAGGACGAGCGGCGAGCTGATGGTGCGGGGTCCGTGGATCGCGAGCGCTTATGTGGGAGGACACTCGCCGGACCGCTGGACGAGCGATGGCTGGTTCCGGACCGGCGATGTCGCCCGGGTCGACGAGCACGGGTTCGTCCAGCTCACGGATCGAGTCGCGGATCTGATCAAGAGCGGCGGCGAGTGGATCGCGTCGCAGGAGCTCGAGAACGCTCTGATGGGACATCCTGCGGTGCGCGAGGCGGCTGTGATCGGCGTCCCTCACGCGAAGTGGAGCGAGCGCCCGCTCGCTGCCGTGGTGCTCAAGCCAGGAGCCACTGCGACCGCGGAAGATCTGCGCGCCCACATCGCGGCGAGGTTTCCCAAGTTCTGGTTACCCGACGAGATCGTGTTCGTGGATGCGATCCCGCGCACGAGTGCTGGCAAGTTCAAGAAGACCGAGCTGCGCGAGACCTACAGGGGCCACTACTCGGCCAGCTGAACGAGTGCGAGACTCGGATCCATGAAGACTAATCTCATCTACCTGCCCCTCGGTCTGACCCTCGGTTCGCTGTCGCTCGTCGCGTGTGGCGGCGATGATCCGGTCTCGTACTCCGCGCCGGTCGGGATCAACCTCAAGGCGAAGTCGTCCGACACCGTGAATAACGTCGTGACCGACGAGAAGGGCATCAACACCGAGTCCGGCAACCCTTACGGAGCGTTCGTCACGGATGCGCGCCGCGAGCTCGGCCGCGATCCGGATCAGATCGACGTCGAGGAGGTCACCGTCCTTCTCGGTGCGGGCTCGACGGGCGTCACCCGCCTCGGCGAGGTGTTCACCGGCAACGTCGAGATCCTGTTCATCATGAACGACACGAACAACACGTACCCGGTCGCCGCCGGGACGATCGCGGCAGATGCGACCGGCGGCCCGCTCGACCTGGGCTCGTCGTTCGATGCGGGAGCGGTCCCCGCTCTCGATTACGACAAGCTGCTCGGCGGGAACTTCAAGGTGGTAATCCGCGCTCCCGCAGCGACCGGGTTCTCGTCCAAGGGCGCCGACGCGAACATCCAGGTCACGCTGACGTTCGCCGCGTACGAGTAGGCGACGCCGGTCGCTTGTCCGACCC
>JACCQV010000729.1 GCA_013813945.1 Deltaproteobacteria bacterium
GCTGCATGGGCTGCTGCAGGTTCGGGCGCAGCGGAGGGGAGATCTGGGGGCCTGGTCCCGGCGGTCCGGCCTGACCGGGGTTGCGGTTGTGCACGGTGCCTGGCGCGTACTCGTCGGTCGATTCCACGGCGGGTGGCGTCGGAAGCCGCGAGCGCAGGCTCGGAACATTGGGTAACCCGGGAAGCGGAAGCGGAGGCGGCTGGGTGGCGGCCCGCGGGCGGACCCGCTCGGGGGCCGGCGTGCGGCGACTCGTGGGTGCGACGAGCCGGGTCGCCTCCTCGCCGTCGAACACCTGGAGCGGCTCGATCGAGTCAAGTGCTGCGCGTGCGACGGTCGGCTCGTCGGTCGGGCGCTTGTTGCGCTGCGGTGGAGAGTGGAGCTCGGCCGAGTCGCGGGTGTGCTCCGCGGCGCGCAGCATCTTGAGCTGATCACCGGAGAGCTGGGCGAGCCGCGTCTCCTCCTCCTCGAACCGATCGATCACCTGCCGCGCTGCGGAGAACCCCTGGCCGTCCTTGTCGCGCAGCGAGAACGCATCCGCCGTGCGCAGCCGGATCACCGTCGCCTCGGTTTGATCGCTGGAGTCGAACCCGCCCGATTCACTCTGCCGCTGGATCTGCTCGGCGTCGTCGATGATCTTCGCGAGCTCGGTCGCCGGATCACCGACGGTGTGCTCGAGCGAGTAGCGCATCGACTGCAGTTGCGCGCCGAACTGCCCGGCAGTCGGGCGCCGCTTCGGATCGCGTGACAGCGCCGCCATCAGCAGCGCATCGAGCTCCGGCGTCAGCCGCGAGTCTGCCTCGCTCGGACGGCGGACCTGCGCCTCGCGCACCGCGCGCAGCGCTTCGAGATCGCCCATGCCGGAGAACAGGCGCTGGTTCGTGACCAGCTCCCAGATCAAGACCGCGACCGCGAACACGTCGCTGCGCGGTTCGATGTGCTCGTTGCGCGCCTGCTCCGGCGAGATGTACGCGAACTTGCCGCGAACTCCGCCGGTGCCCGTCTGCTCCTGCTCCGCGCGCTTCGCGATCCCGAAATCGGTCAGCTTGATCTCGCCAGCGCGCGACAGCAGGATGTTCGAGGGCGACACATCGCGGTGGACGAGCGACATCGGCTTGCCATCGGGCGCCTTCGCGGAGTGCGCGTGCTCGAGCGCCTCGCAGATCTCGGCGCCGATGTGGAGACACAGGTCGAACGGAATCCGCCGGCGACTGGCTTCGACCCCGCGCTGGACCGCGCCGAGGTCCTTGCCGTCGACGTACTCCATGACGAGGAAGTACTGCGCGTCATCGCCGAGGCCGACGTCGAAGATCTGGACGATGTTGCGGTGCTTGAGGAGCGAGAGGACCTTGGCCTCCGCGATCAGCAGCTCGACGAACCGCTTGTCCTGCGAGAGGTGGGGAAGGATGCGCTTGATCGCGACGGGCTTCTCGAAGCCGCCGGCGGCCACGGCCTTGCCGCGGAAGATCTCCGCCATGCCGCCGACGCCGATTCGGTCGAGCAGCTCGTAGCGCGTCACGTGAGGGCGAATCTAGCACGCGATCGGCGCTCACCACACGCTCGGAGTACAGTGCGCAGGTGCACCGGATCGCGGCACTTCTCGACGATGCGCTCGAAGGGGGCCTCGGCTCGGCGGCCGCAGTCTCGATCGGCGATCAGGGTCGTGAGGTCGCGCGGCTCGTCCGTGGGCTGACCCGCCGCCTGCCGACGCCCGGCGTTCCGGTCGATGAGCAGACGTGGTTCGATGTGGCGTCGCTGACCAAGCCCGTCGCCACGGTGGCGTCCGCGATGGTGCTCGTCGGGGCGGGTCAGCTCGGCCTCGGCGATCCGGTTCGCCGGTGGTTGCCCGGCGCAGCCTCGACCGGCACCGTGCGCGAGCTGATCGGTCACGCGGCCGGGTGTGCCGCGCACGTCGAGTTCTTCCGCAAGCTGCGCGTCGGCTCGCATGCCGATCCGCGCGCCGAGCTCGTTGGGCTCGCGGCGGCCGAGCCGGCCTCGGCTCCCGGCGTGTCTGCGGTTTACTCGGACCTCGGCTACATCATGCTCGGAGCGATCATCGAGCGTGCGGCGAATGCTCCGCTCGAGGATGCGTTCACGGATCTGGTCGCGGAGCCACTCGGGCTCGCCGCACGGTTTCCGGGCACCAGCACGATCTCGGTCGCAGCGGCCACCGAGCTCGACGATCGCGAGGGTCAGTCGTGGCTCGTGCAGGGTCGCGTCCACGACGAGAACGCGTACTTTGGCGGCGGCGTGTGCGGACATGCGGGGCTGTTCGCTCGGATCGGCGACATCGCGACATTCGCCGCCGCGATCCTCGATACCGCAAACGGACAGCCGCGTGGTCGGCTCCGCACCGAGACGGTTCAGCAGTTCCTCTCGGACAGCGCGGCGCCGGAGACATCGTGGCGGCTTGGCTGGGACACGCCGTCGCTGACCCCCGGCGTCTCGCAGGCCGGTGATCGGTGGCCGCGCATCCACGCCGTCGGCCACCTCGGTTTCACCGGCACCTCGTTGTGGCTCGACCTGCAGCGCCGCCGCTGGGTTACGCTGCTGACCAATCGTGTTCACCCGAGTCGCGGCGGCACGAGTGCCGAGGCGATCAAGACTCTGCGCCGCGCCGTCAACGACGCAGCCTTTGCCATGCTGGAGCGAGAATGAACAAGCTGGGAGCGCTGATGGTGTTCGTCGTCGGTTGCAGTGACGGCGGCGGTGGTGGAGGCGGTGCGGACGCGCCCAGCGGATCCGATGCGCCCGGCGGATCGGATGCACCGCGACCGACGAAGACCGGCCTGGTGTTCATCCAGAGCTACACCGCCGAACAACCACCGGGGACGATGATCCGCGGCGGCTCGGCGAGCGCGTCGTTCTCGACCGCGGCTTGCCCGAGCGAGACGCACGGCGATTGCCAGGTCTCGAGCTGCTCGCAGACACCGGCACCGGTCAGTGCCGGCACGATCACGATCACGGGCGCAGCGCTGCCGCTCTCGCTGGTACCCACTGCGGCGAAGACGTACCCGGCGTCCAACTCGACCACGCAGGCCTACTTCACGGGCGGTGCGACGGTGATGTTCGCGGCGGCAGGCGGCGATGTTCCTGCGTTCACGCTGTCACTGGCGACACCGACGAGACCGACGATCACCGCGCCGGCCGAGCCGCCGTCGGCATCGCCGTCTCTCATGGTCACGCGCGCGAACCCGTTCGCGGTGAGCTGGACTGGCGGAAGCGGCAGGGTGCAGGTCTGGCTGTTGGGCGGCGGCGGGTCCGGTCCGACGGTGAAGTGCCTGTTCCCCGCGAGTGCCGGCTCGGGCGCGGTGCCGGCGTCGGCGCTCGCGATGTTGCCGGTCGGGCAAGGCAGCTTCGCGATGGCCGCGATTTCCGAGGCCGAGATCACGATTGGCGACTATGGAGTCACGGCTCAGGGCTATTACAACGCGGTGTGGCCCGACGGCTCGATCGTCAGCGGTCCGACGATGGTGCAGTAGCGCCGCGTTGGCACGCGCACGCTGACGATCCGCGTGCCGGCGTGACGTTGTGACAGCGGTCGCTCGGCCGGTGGTGTTCGATCAGCACGTTACGCACTGGCGCGCACGTTGCTCAGTCCGCTCGCATGATGAAGACGTTGCTCTCCGCCTCCGCCATCGTGTTCGGCCTGGGTGTGCCTGCGCTGGCACAACCGGCACCCGCGCCGAACGGCTCTGCGCCGCCGATGAAGATCGATCTGACCGTCAAGGTCGGCACCGAGACCCGCGTCCATCAGATCGTGGTCTCCGACGATAGCTGCGGCAGCGTCCACGCAAAGGCGCGTGACTTCGAGGACGAGATCCGGGTGTGCAGCAACATGAAGCGGGACGGTTTGCGGCTCGAGGCGAGCTGGAAGGTTCGCGCGAAGACGGCCGAGTATCACGTCAGCTGGACGGCCGCCGTCGCACGCGGTGGCACGGTCGAGACCAGCAGCGCCGACGGAGCGCGGTTCACGCTTGCGGTGAAGTGAGCTAGCGCTTGCCGTTGCGCTTCTTGCGCGGCTTCGCGGCGGCACGGACTTCACTGCCCGGCGCACCGAACATGCCGTTGACGCCGCGATCGGCGCACGCCCAGAGCGAGATCAGGATCGCGAGATCGCCGAGCGCGCGGCGGCTCATCGACGCCGGGATCACGAGCCCGTAGGTCTCCGAGACAAACCGCAGATCGCGGAGGACGCGGAACACCTCGTCGCGATTGACGTCGCCGTGCCAGTACACGACGCGCGTCAGCAGCAGCTCCTGGTGCCGGCGCAGGAACTCGCCCATCGAGAGCGGCTCGGCGATCCGGTGCGTCGGCGGTCGGCAGATCTCGAGCAGATCTTCGAGGTACTCGTTCCAGTGCCGGGCCAGGCGCCGGTTCTCGGGCCGGCGCAAGAACTTCACGCGCTCGACGGAGAAGTCGCCCTTCACCGTGGTCCGGAACCGCGGCGTGACAGCCATCAGATCATAGAGGACCGGTGGGTTGTCCTTCACGTAGTCGACGTCGTGGTACTTCCACCGGTTGCGCAGCTGCGGCCACGTCTTCACCGACAGCAGGGGCTCATCGGTCGAGTCGGCGACCACGAAGCGCTTGTCCTCGGCGCGGAGCACCGTGATCCAGTGGCTCCACTCCTCGACACAGAGGAGCACGGGAGTCTGCTCCCGCAGGTGCTTGGTCAGGACCTTGCGAGCCTGCTCGGCATCCGTGCGCCGCTCGAGCACGAGGTCGCACTCGAATGCACGGGCGGCACGAGCGAGCTGGATCTCGTTGGTCCCGGACCACCAGTGCGTCTTCGCGGTCGACGAGATCTGGCTGACATCGACCATGCGGCCGAGGGCGAGGAGGGCGTGCTTGAGTGCGAACGGACCACAGGTCCATTCGTTTGGCTGGGGGTAGAACCCCGTTCCCGTGAGGCCCTCTGCCACCGCGAGACTCTAGCACCCGCGGGGCATAAGGCGGGGGTGCGGCGGCCGCTCCGGACAGCTGATTTGCGCTGAAAATTCAGGCCCTTGAGTCTTCAGCCGCCCAGCGCCACCGCCGGCCGACGACGACATGCTCCCGGGGATGGGCCTCGATCAGGCGCCGCCACAGCAAAAGTGCCCGCCCGTGATCGGACCGGATCGCGGCCCGATCGATCGCATCGGTGACGAATCGGCGCTGCCGTTCGAAGTGATCCGGAGTCCACGCCAGCTCGGTGACGTCGAGCGCGCTGCCCGTGGTGCGCGATCGATTCTCGAGCCACAAGACCAGCTCGTGCTCCCACCGGTTCTGCGCGAGAGGCCGCGCTGCTTCCGCGGTCGAGCGCAGCATCTCGGCTGCGACCGCCGGCGATGTCAGGAGTTCGGAGGCGGCGCCGAGGCGGTGGTTGGTGAACACGACCATCGACCGCACCGTAGACAACCGATATGACAGTCCCCAGTTTCTTGCTCGGATCTCACCGGGGCCGGGAGCGCTCGACGAGCTCCCAGTGCCACGGCTCCTTGGGAACCGTCCGGCGGAACCCGAACCGACGCGCATGCCGGTCGAGCCACGCGAGCGTCTCGGGATCGTGAACCACGAGATCGAGCGCGCGGCCCGACTGATGATTCGAGAACCCCGGGCGCGCCGCACGATTCCCCACGCCGGCCCGCCACGCCCGGTAGAGCCACGTCTGCCGCTCGTGCGTCCGAAACCCGCTGTAGATCATCAGCTCGATATTGTCCTCGAGCGCCGCGCGTTGCATGGCGCGGAACGCGCGCGCCGTGCGGATCTCGACCTCGCGGTAGTCGACGATCACGAGCTGAACCTTCACGGGTCGCCCCTTGCGATATCCCTTCGCTGCACGCACGTCCTCGTCGC
>JACCQV010000732.1 GCA_013813945.1 Deltaproteobacteria bacterium
ACACGACTCGCGCCCAAGTAGCGCAAGTTGGGTACGTCCCCTTTCGTCTGAATGATTTCGGGGCGATCGACGAAATAGATCGCGTAAGTCGGGAGCGTCCCTAGTCCGTGAACCGCAGCGTCGTCGCGTCTGTGTACTGGGTCGTCTGACCGGCGGTGCCGACCTGAGTGGCGATCGTGATCTCGGCGGTGACGTCGAATGGGCTGCCGAAGTGCCGGAGCTCCGCCGTGTGGATCACCCAGTCGATGTCGGCCGATGCGCCCGAGGCCAGCGTGGTGGGAGTCCGGAGGAGCTCGAAGTTTGCGGGCGGCTTGCGCAGGTACAGCTCGGCCCGGGTTCGCTCGTCGATCAGGCGGATCACGGGGCCGCTCTGCTGGAGAAACGCGATCGGAACGTCCACGGGAACCAACGACCGGTTCGTGATCGTGATGACGATGGGTACGTCGTCCGAATCGAGTGGACAGCCGTCGATGCGACAGCGCGCGCTGATCGTGAGCTGCGGTTCCACGGCGGCGACCTCCTGGATCGGTGGCTTCGTCGGTTCTGGTGCTGGTGCTCCACACCCGACGACGACCGCGAACGAGAGGACGTGAACAAGGCGACGGAGCACGGTGCAGTCTAGCGCGCCAGCACGCGCAGCACGCGCACCATGGTGATCATCTCCTTCACGACCGCGGACGGCCGCGGCAGCTGCGATCCGGTGTGCCCGTAGATTCCGGTGATGTGCACGTGGACGTCGGCGTGCGATAGCTGGCTGGCGAGCTGGTGACTCTGCTCGAACGGAACGACGTCGTCGTCGGTGCCATGCACGAGGTCGACGCGCCCGCGGACCCGCGGCAAGTACGGAGTCGGATCGAGAGCGCGTGCGTCGTAGCGTGCGAGTGCCGGCATCGCGAGCTCGATCGCGCCGGGCCGCGTCCCGATCCCGATGTGGAACAGCTCGCGCACGCTCTCCGCGACGCCGGGCGCCAGCTCGTCTGCGATCTGCGTGAACCGCTCGCGTGCCTTCATCTCGGGCCGCCCCCACACGCGCATCACGTAGCGCCGCCACGTCGCGGCGACCGCCTCGGGATCGGGACACGCGGGCTCGAGGTGGGCGAGCAGGTTCATCAGCACGATCGATTGATTCAGCGGATCGCGGACAGCCTCGCGCCCCGATGCCACCTGGCCGGTGAGACAGAACCCCATGGTCGCGTGGAAGTCGGCATAGCCGCCGAAGATCACCAGCCCGTCGAGGTCGCTGGCATGGTCGGCCGCGAGCGAGAACGCGAGCAGCGAGCCGAACGAGATCGAGAACACCGTGGGGCGGGCCGTCGTCCATCGCGCACGCGCCGCGAACACACGACGGAAGTCCGCGATCGCTCGAGCCGTGGGGGTCAGCGCCAGGTAGTCCGGGATGAACGGCGCGATCACGAGGTGACCAGCGTTCGCCAGGATCCGGCAGAACCGATCGAGGCGCGGATCGTCCGGCCCCGCGTAGTGGAGCCCCGGGGCGATCAGGTAGGGATGGCCCTGGCTCCCGTAGATCCGGATGCGCATGCCATCGAGATCCTCGTCACGGACGTCGACGTGAGGGGCCTTCCTGGGATTGGCCCACGGGCCTAGCCAGCGCGCCAGGGAGAGAGTCGAGGGAACCATCAGCGAGGACACTCTACCGCTGTTCGGACCGCTGACGCGCCGCGGCGAAGGTTCCCGAGGTGCGTGATAGGCCACCCGAAGTCGGTTCTGCTAACGTGCCCGCGCAATGCAAGCAGAGGTCGTTCGACAGGTCCTCACGCTCGCCCACCAGTCCGTCAAGGAGTCGCATCGCGACCGGCTCGAAGCGTACATCCGGGCGTACTGCCGGGCGATTCCACCGGAGGTAATCGCGGAGGTCGAGCCGCATCATCTGCTGTCGTTCGTGATGGATCGGTTCGCGTTCCTCGAGGAGGACTTCGCGAAGACCGTCAAGGTCGTGATCCACGACTCCGAGACGACCCTGCTCAGCGACGAGACGCCGTCGACGGTGATCGAGACGCGCCTTCCCGACTGCGCGTTCATCATTCGCACGATCAAGTCGTTCCTGCGCCAGGTGGGCCTGCAGCTGCAGTTCGTGCTGCACCCGATCCATGGCGTGGTCCACGATCACGGGCAGATCACCGGCATCGACTCGAGCCGCGGCACGCGCTACTCGCAGGTCTATCTCCAGGTCTCCCAGATCCCGGTCGAGAAGCGGGCCGCACTCGCGAAGGACCTCGAGCAGCGGCTCGAGCTGACGCTGCAGGTCAACAAGGACCGCGGTGAGATGATGCAGCGGTTCGACGAGACCCGCACGCGGGTGTGCAAGCTCTCGGGTCGCGATCCGTCGAGACCGAGCCCGCGCGAGTCGCAGACCATGCCCGTGTTTCACGACCTCTCGTTGATCGAGCACAAGACGCAGCGCGAGGCGGAGGCGAACGAGGCGGTCGAGCTGATCGACTGGCTCAAGGACGACAACTTCATCCTGCTCGGCTACGCGTGGTTCCCGTACGGCGGGAACGGCAACGGCAACGGCAACCGTCATGTCGAGCGTGGCCTCGGCCTGTTCGCGGCGGCGGAGCGCAAGACACTCGAGGAAGTCATCGGCGAGATCGTCGCGACCCGGCGCTCTCGTGCCGAGGTGTACTCGTTCTATCGGACCGACTTCGTGACGGTCGTGCGCTCGGTCGCGCAGGTCCGTTACTTCGGCGTGACGGAGCTCGGCGCCGACGGCAAGGCGATCGGCGAGCACGTGTTCATCGGACAGCTCTCCACGAAGGCCCTCAAGCAAGCGAATCGTCGCGTCCCGGTCGTCGGCAAGCGGATCAAGGACGTGATGCGCAAGTTCGAGGATCAGCCGGGGAGCTACGCGTACGCGAAGAGCGTCGCGATCCTCGACTCGATGCCTGTCGAGGACCTGTTCTACTGGCACACCGACGAGATCCGAAACGTCGCCGAGCAATTCCGGCTCGCCGAGTCCAAGGATCAGGCGCGGGCGATCGTCTTGCGGCGGCCCGGTGGACGCCGGATCACCGTGGTCTGCGTCGTGCCGCGCATGCGGTTCTCGGAGGCACTGCGCGAGGAGATCTCGCAGGACATTCGCAAGTTCCTCCAGGTCCCTGCCCTGCGCGAGTACCGCCAGGAGACGGACGACGAGTCGCCGATCCGGCTGCATTTCACCGTCGGCAAGTACCGCCCCAACGTCACCGAGGCGGATCTCGACAAGCTCACCGAGGAGCTCGAGCACCTCCTCGAGAGCTGGGATGATCACCTCCGCGCGCTCGTGTTCAAGCGCTATCGCGGATCGGCCGGCTCCAACCAGGCGAGCAAGGCGGCGCACTACCTCGCGACCACGTCGTCGGCGCAGGAGATCTGGTCGCGCTACGCGTCGCGGTTCCCGGAGTCGTACAAGGGCACGCTGTCGCCGGAGATCGCACTCCGCGACATCGACATGATCGAGAAGGTCGAAGAGAGCGAAGGGCTCCGCGTTGCGCTCGTGGTCGTCGGCGACGCCGGTGACAAGCACACCGAGCTCCGGATCGTGTCGCGCAAGGAGCTGCTCCTCAACGACGTCGTCCCCTCGCTGCACCGCATGGCGCTACGGACGACCAGTCGGCTCGCCGAGCGACTGGAGCCCGGCAGCGGGCCCGACGTCTACATCACCGGCTTCGAGATCAGCGGCGCCGACGGCAAGAAGATCGAGGACGAGGAGTCGCTCGATCGGCTCGGCACGATCGCGCACCGCGTGCTCGTCGGCCAGCTGCTCGACGATCGGCTGCTCGGATTGGGCTACCTCGCGGGCCTCGACTGGAAGCAGATCGATCTCCTGATCACCTATCGCAACTACTTCGTGCAGGTGTTCCAGGGCTTCGGCATGCAGACCGTCGACGACGCGCTGCTCAAGCACCCCGAGTGCGCGTCGCTCCTCGTCGAGTACTTCGAGACCAAGTTCGCGACCGACCGCAAGGAGACCGCCGAGGTCCGCGCGGAGAAGCTGTTGCCGACGCTCGCGTACAAGTACGAGGAGCTGTTGCAGCGCGTGACGGTGATCCAGGAGGATCTGATCCTTCGCTACTTCTTCGACCTCATGGAGGCGACGCGGCGGACCAACTACTACCGTCCCGGCCGCGGCGAGACGGTCTCGATCAAGATCGAGTCGGCAATGGTCGAGCATATGCCTCGGCCGTGCCCGCTCTACGAGATCTATGTCCACGCACCCGGCGTCGAGGGCATTCACCTACGCGGCGGCAAGGTCGCGCGCGGTGGTCTCCGTCACTCCGATCGCGCCGATGACTTCCGCACCGAGGTGCTGGGGCTTCAGCGCACGCAGGCACTGAAGAACGTTATCATCGTGCCGCAGGGCGCCAAGGGCGGCTTCGTCACGCGCAAGGTCGCGCCGAGCCGCGAAGAAGCGCGCGCGCAGTACGAGGTGTTCATCGCCGGCCTGCTCGACATCACCGACAACTACGTCGGCACCAAGATCGTTCCGCCACCCGGCGTGGTCCGATACGACGAGGATGA
>JACCQV010000743.1 GCA_013813945.1 Deltaproteobacteria bacterium
GGCGGCGGCGGTGGTCTCGCTGGCGGTGGCGGAACCACGGGCGGCGGTGCGTTCGGGATCTTCATCGTCGGCAGCACAGCCGCTCCGATCGTGACCGACAACTCGGTGTTCCGCGGCGGCGGCGGCACCGGTGGAGTTGGCGGCGCGGGTGGCGAAGGCGGAACCGGTGGCGCCGGTGCACTCGGCGGAACGACGGGTAGCCCGGTCACGTTCTGCACCGATGTCGCGGGACGTGGCGCGAACGGCGGCGACGGCGGTCATGGCTCCGGTGGCGGTGGTGGTTGCGGTGGTTCGAGCTTCGGCATCTTCACCTCGGGGCTTGGCTCCCCGAACTACTGCCAGGCAGCCGCGATGAACACGTTCAGCGGCGGCGGCGGCGGTGCGGGGGGACCTGGCGGCTACTCGATCATCAACCCGGGCGGCGCGGGTGGTAACGGCGCGTTGCTCGACTGCTCATTCCAGTAGGCGATCACCCAGCGCGGAGATCGTCGTCGAGCGACTTCGTCATGATCTCGATCGGCGCTGCCTGACCTGTCCAGATCCCGAACGCACGTGCCGCCTGATGGACGAGCATCGCGCGGCCATCGAGCGTGGGACGCCCGAGGTCGAGGGCCCGCTCGAGCAAGCGAGTGGCGCGGTGATAGACGAGCGTCGCGACCCAGGCCTCGCGCGGTAGCGCGTCGAGTGGAAGTGCATCGGTAACCGCGATCTCATCCGCGCCGCCGAGGCCGAGCGAGGTGCAATCGACGACGAGATCCGCAAGCCCGAACGCCGCGCGCAGCTGCTCGTCGCTCCACGGTCGCGCGCGAGTCCAGGTCACCTCGTCGGGCCGGCGCGCGATCACGTCGACGGTTCCCGCACGCAAGGCGTATGCGACCGCGCGCGCGGCACCACCGGCTCCGAGCAGCACGGCGCGCGGCGCACGTGAGACGAAGCCAGCGGCGTGCAGCCCGTCGATGAAGCCGCCCTCGTCGGTGTTGTGCCCGATCAGCCGCTCGCCAATGATGTGCAGACAGTTGACCGCACCGATCATGCGCGCCGCCTCGGAGACCTCGTCGCACAGCGCGACGACCGAGAGCTTGTGCGGAATCGTCACGCTCGCGCCGAGCGCACCTTGCGCGCGCAGCCCCGCGACCGCGGCGGCGAGGCCATCCGGCGGCACGCCGATCGCCACCAGCACGGCGTCGATCCCGAGCGCGGCAAACGCCGCATTCATGATCTGCGGGCTGCGCGAATGGCCGATCGGCCAGCCGAGCACCGCCGCGAGCCGCGTCGTCGGGTTCATGCGGGCTCGATCTCATCGACGGTGACGGTCAGGGAGCCTGACGCGACCCGGAGCTGCAGGCGATCGCCCGGGGCGACCTGAGTCGCGTCGCGCACGATCGCATCGCCGTGGCGCACCATCGCGTAGCCGCGATCGAGGACCGCCAGCGGTGAGAGCGCTGCGAGCTGCGCGCCTGTGCGAGCAAGATCTGCGCGCCGCGCCTGGAGCAGGCGGCGAATTGCCGTCGTGCCGCGCGCGACCAGCGCTTCCTGATCGGCGCGCGCACGCGTGAGGCGTGGTCCCGGATGGGCCGCGGCAAGCCGGCGTTCGAGCTGACCGAGCTCGTTGCGGCGCGCGAGGATCTGCGCGCGCGGGTGCAGTCCGGCGAGGAGCTGCTGCAGCGCGTGGAGCTGAGCCCGCGTCGCAGAGAGCGAGCGCTCTCCCCGCGAGTGGAGGCCGAGCGTCGCGCGATCGAGATCCTGGCGTGCGCGATCGAGGAAGTGATGGATCTCGCGATCGAGCCGGCGGCGCTCCTTGACCAGGATATCGGCGAGCGCGACGCCATCGGCGACCGCAAGCTCCGCGGCCGCGGTCGGCGTCGACGCGCGCGCGTCGGCGGCGAGATCCGCGAGCGACAGATCGGTCTCGTGGCCGACCGCGCTGATCACCGGCACCGGGCAGCGCGAGATCGTGCGGACCACGCGCTCGTGATTGAACGCGCTGAGATCCGTCACTGCACCACCACCGCGGCCGACGATCACGACGTCGACCCCCGCGCGGACCACCATCGCCATTCCGTTGACGATCTGCGCTGCCGCGGTCGGGCCCTGCACCGCGCAGTCCGCGATCAAGATCGGGGTCGGGAGCCGGCGCTGGATCGTCCGGATGATGTCGTGGATCGCGGCGCCGTTCTTCGAGGTGACAACGCCGATCCGGCGCGGGAACTTGGGAAGCGGCCGCTTCTTTGCGGCTGCGAACATCCCTTCGGCGGCGAGCTTGGCCTTGAGCTGTTCGAGCGCGAGCGCTTCGGCTCCGAGACCCGCTGGCTCTGCGAAATCAGCGTACAGCTGCATGCGACCATCGCGGTCGTAGACCCCGAGCCGGCCACGGACGCGCAGGCGCTGGCCAGGCTCGATCTTGAACTTGGTCCGGGCGACGTCGCGTCCCCACATCACCGCCGGCAACACACAATCGCGATCGCGGAGCGCGAAATACAGGTGTCCCGAGGTGGGCGAAGACACCTGGGTGACCTCCCCTTCGAGCCAGATCAGGCCCAGTCCGTCGACCGCGCGACCCGCGAGCCGAACGACCTCGGCCACTCCAAGAGGGCGCTCGCGACTGCTCGGAGGCCGCTCGGTCACGAGCTATCCTCGCGAATTCACGAATTCGGCGCAACCAGGGTGGGTGGCGCGTTGTCGATCCCCACGATAGGATGCCGATTGCTTCTGCCATGGCTGATCAGTCCCCGACCGAAGAGCGCAGCGACCCAGGCGCCCCCGTCGCGAAGGACACGATTGATCCTGATCTGATCAAGCTCAAGCGTAAGCCCGCGAAGGTCAGCGTGATCACGGCCGCGGGCGTCGTGTTTCTGGCCGCCATGTTCCTGGTTCGGTTGCACGGCGATCGCACGTTCAGCGGTAGCGATGCGCCGACCCCAACCGCGATCGCAGACATCGTCGCCGGCAAGGTCTCCAC
>JACCQV010000772.1 GCA_013813945.1 Deltaproteobacteria bacterium
GTTGCATGAGGCGCCCTCTTTCTCACGGTCGGGAGCGCCGTTCAAGCCAAATAGGGCGGCTCCAAGCGGGTTTGGGGGCCTACTCGGCGAACACGGCTGCGAGGGTTGTCGCCGTCAGAACGCGTTCGAGATACCGATCGAGCGCCTCGGGAGACGCCGTCGCGAGGCGTGCCTCGTGCTGCGCATCGATCGCTCCGAACTTGAAGAGAAGCTGCTTGCGTAGCGTTGCCACCCGGCCCTCCTCGCGGCCCTCCTCGCGACCCTGTTCAAGGTATTGCTCTGCGGCGGTCATGGTGGCCTCCTTGCTCTCGGGGGATAGCTCGTCGAGCTTGACACGAAACTCGTCGAACGTCTGGGGGTCGGTCACGAGGGTGAGGTAGCGCATCAGGCGGACGAGCGCCTGCATCCCGTGGGGGGCGCGGCTGGCCTCCTGGAACGCCGTCGCCCACGACGCGAGGTGATCCAGGAGCAGCTTGGCGTCGCGTGCATCGCGCAGGAGCCACAACGCCAGCTTGGGGAATGCGGCGAGTGCCCGCGCCTTGAGGTCATCGTTCGACAGATGGGCGAGATCTTCGATAACCAGCGAGAACCGCGGGACGAGCTCTGCAAGACCTGGGATCGAACTCGGGTGTGGGTCGAGGAGCTCCTCGAACGATCGAGGCGCGGTCCAGCCGCCCGGGACGTGGCTGACGACGACGGGAATGATCGGCGGCATGAGCGCACCGGGGTGGTCCTCGCGAAACCGCTCCCAGATCCGCAGCTCGTAGGCGAGAACGCGCAGTGGCATGTCGGGATCGTTGGTGCTTTGGTGTTCGAGCAAGAGGTAGAGCAGCGCTTCGCCGCCGTCGCGGAGCCGGGCGGCGAACAGCAGATCGGTGTGACGATCGGCGAGCTTTGGATCGACGAACGAGCCGGGCTGAAGTGTCATCGACTCCCACGTGATTGCCGCCGATACGGCCGGAGGGAGCAGCGGCCGAAGCAACGCCGAGGCGTGTTCGGGACTCTCGAACGCGGCCTTGAACAGCGCGTCGTGCGGCGTCGACGTCATCGCCAGGACCACCGGAGCAACCTCCGGGCCGGCGCGAACCCGCTGGAATGCCGTCGCCGCGTGTCCGAAGTGGCCGGAGCTCGGACCCGCGTCCGCCGAAATCCAGCCGTTGCGAGGCCAATCCCGGCGTAGTCATGCCGCACGCAGCAGTCGAGCCGCAGCTATTCGGCGAAGACAGCGTCGAGCGTTGTCGCGGTCAACACGCGCTCCAGATAGTGGTCGAGCGTCTCGGGGGATGCAGCTTCGATGCGCGATGTGTGCTGGGAGTCGATCGGTCCGAACTTCTGGATCAATTGTTTGCGGAGGACATCGGCGCGTCCTTCTACACGCCCTTCTGCACGCCCTTCTGCACGTCCTTTGGCGAGCGCCTGCTCCTGCTGATGATCGAACCAGCTCATGGTGATCTCCTCGGTCCCGGGTAGGTCTTCCAGAATTCTTGCACGAAACGCCTCGAACGGCAGTGGATCGGTGACGAGCGCGAAGTAGCGAATGAGCTGCTCGAGTGCGCGCAAGCCGTTGGGTGCGCGCGCGACGTCGGCGAATGCGGCGATCCACGCGCCCATGTTGTGGCCGAAGTGGTCAGCGTGACGACCGTCTCGCAGGGCCCACAGTGCGACCTTGGGAAATGCCGCCAATGACCGCGACTTCAGGTCATCGTTCGACAGGTGAGCGAGATCCTCGATCAGCAACGAGAATCGCGGGACGAGCTCGCCGAGGCCCGGGATCGAGGCCGGATTCGGATCGAGTAGCTCGTCGAACGATCGAGGCGCGGTCCAGCCGCCAGGCACGTGGCTGACGACCATCGGAACGATCGGCGGCAGACGCGCATCCTCGTGCTCGGCGCGGAAGCGCTCCCAGATCCGGACCATGTAGGCGAGGACGCGCAGTGGCATGTCGGGATCGCCGGTGCTCTGGTGCTCGAGCAGGAAGTAGAGCAGCGCGTCTCCGCCCTCGCGGAGCTGGACCGAAAACAATAAATCGGTGTGGCGATCGGCGAGCTTGGGGTCGACGAACGAGCCGGGCTGAAGCGTCATCGACTCCCACGTGATCGCCGCCGATACTGCCGGAGGAAGCAACGGTCGAAGCAACGCGGAGGCGTGTTCGGGACTCTCGAACGCGGCCTTGAACAGCGCGTCGTGCGGCGTCGTCGTCATCGCCAGGATCCCCGGAGCAACCTCCGGGCCGGCGCAAACCCGCTGGAATGCCGTCGCCGAGCGTCCGGGGTGGCCGCAGCTCGGACGCGTGTCCGACGAGATCCGGACAGCCTGCTCCGACTGATGCGCGAATCAGATCAGGGATCGTCGTCGTGGACGGCCTACTCGGCGAAGACGGCTTCGAGGGTTGTCGCCGCCAGGACGCGTTGCAGATACCGATCGAGCAGCTCGAGCGACGCCGCGTCGATTCGGGCCTCGTCTCCTGCCTCGATCGCCCCGAACTTCTGGACGAGTAGCTTGCGGAGGACATCGGCGCGTCCTTCGGAACGTCCTTCGGCGCGTCCTTCGACGCGTCCTCTGGCGAGCGCCTGCTCTTGCTGATGATCGAACCAACTCATGGTGAGCTCCTCGGTCCACGGTAGCTGTTCCAGAATTCTTGCATGAAACGCGTCGAACGGCAGCGG
>JACCQV010000817.1 GCA_013813945.1 Deltaproteobacteria bacterium
TCGCCGAGCAGCGCGACCGGCGGCAGTAGCTGGAACTCGCGCCACTGGGTGAGCACGTGCCGCTGGACCGGCAGGTTGCCCGTGCTCTCGAACCGGAACGTCAGCCGGCCGCCGCCGTTGACCGCCATGTCGAACCACCCGTCGGCGCCGGTCGACGTCTCGCCGTACTCGGGATGACCGATCGCGATCACGCGGGCATCCGCGATCGGTTCGCCGGCGGCGTCGGTCGCGCGGCCACGCACCACCGAGATCCGCTCGCGGGTGATCGTTCCCGCTGCGACGCCCTGCTGCGGTGCGCCCTCACCCTCGAACAGACAGCGTACGGCGTCGTAGAAGTCGGTTGCGATCGTGGGATCGATCGTCGCGAGCGAGCACGCGTGGGGACGCGGCTCGCGCTTCTCGTCGTCGGAGCACGCAGTGGCCAGCACACAGGCCAGCAAGCCGATCAGAACCGACGCGCGCGGGGTCGTTGCCATGGTCCTCCTCATTCGAGGGGGTCGATGTGCAACGCGGAGACCACGAGGTCGACGTGCGGTTCTCGTTGGTTGAACTGACCGGTTGTTGTCGGCCACGCAACACGAGGTCGGTGGACCGCGGTCGCCCGTCCCCTGTTGCGTCGCGCCGGCGATGACCGCACGCGCAGGAGCGCGGTCTGGAAGGTCAGTGACGAGAGGAGCCCGGCTGGAGCTGCGGCACCCCGCGTGCAAATCACGGTGGCATGCCCACCTCGATGCTTCGCTCCTTGCTTCCGTTCATGTGTCGGATCTCGCTCGCCACGCTCTCAGCCACCAGTGTCACAGGCTGCATCGCGGATGACGGAACCGGCGGCACGCCCCACGGGTGCTCGATCACGGTGTCCGGCGCGGTGTCGGGTACATTTGCGTGTCAGGCCGTGGCTGGCGAGGCCACGAACGGCACCTACGCCCTCGGCCTGTTAACGGACGCGGAGGTTCGGCCTGCCATCATCGTGAGCTGGAAGCTCGCGACGAGAGCCTCCACACAGACGTACGATCAGGAGAGCGCCCTCGAGGCAGCCTCGGGAGTCGTGATGCCGGACCACACGGCGTACGCCGCGATCGGCGGCACGACGGAGCGCGATCATTTCGGCACGGCGACCTTTGTGATCACCGGCTTCGACGGACCGAGCAACACCATCGAGACCCCCCACGGATCCTTCGATGCGACCCTCTACAAGAGGGACGACTCGAACACCGAGGGCTTCGATCCCTCGGTCGCCGTCACCATGGTCGCTACCTTCTGAGCTCGAAGGCTACTGCGCTAGCGCGCCGGTTTGAATCGGACGTGGAAGTGATCCGCGTGGTTCGGCCAGTGGCGAACGAGGCCGGAGAGCGTGTCCTTGCCGCGCGGATACTGGAAGATCGCGGCGAGATCGTCCTCGGGCGTGCCGCGCTTGCGCGCGAAGTCGTACAGGCGCTTCTGCACCGCGTAGTCGAGGAAGATGATCTGCACGCCGGTGTCGAGCCCGGTCGTTCGCGCGAACGCGGTGGTCAGCGCCCACATCGCATCGAGATCGAGATCGTCGTTCGCCGCCACGAAGCTCGCGGGATACCCGGCGGGCGTCCGGTGGAAGTAGAACCCGACGTCGACGTCGAGCCCGGACTGATGCGAGTGGTGGTCGCCGATCTTTCCGCCGCCCGGTGCGGAGAGGTCGCCGATCGCGAGCGTGTGGACGTCGTACATCGCGCGCACACCGGCGATCGCGCCCTGCAGGTGCTCGACCACGTGCGTCGCACCGTACGCGCGGTTCGGGCGCCGGATCGCGTAGCCGTCGCCATGCGGCAGCACCTCTCCGTTCTCGAGCCGACCGTTCCACGGCTGGCCGATCGATTCGCTCGGCTCGTCGCGATCGATCTCCGACGAGCGCGATGACGTCACGGTCGAGGTTCCGTCGATCACTGCCAGTGCGCGCTCCGCGCGGGCATCGAGATCGTCGAGCTCGCGCTTCGCGACCGGCCGCGCGCGCGTCTTGGCCCGCGTGCCGACATTGCACGCAGGCACCGTGACCACCGTGCCGGCACGAACGAGCGTGGTCTTCAGGCGATTCGCGCGAAGCACGGCGTCAGTCGTGCAGCCGTAGACCTTCGCGACGTGCTCGAGCGTCTCGCCGCGCTGCACGACATGCCGGCCAGCGGACGCTGGGCTGGCGAGCAGCGCGATGATCACGAGACGGCGCACCCTGGAATTGTCTCGCGTCGGCACGCCAGTCGCCAGTTTCTGCCCGGGGCCTGTTTCGAGTCGCGCGCGAGCTCGAGAACGGGGATCGAAAACTCCGCAGGCGCCACGCCCCAGGTGCCGGGGGGGACGGCCCTGGCCAGTGTGCTCGCGAATCCGCTATCCTCGGGCAGGTGACCCCTTCTGCGATCCTGAGTCTGCTCGTGCTGACGGCCTGCGGCACGAATAGCAAGCGCCCCGAGGGCACCTCCGCCGAGGCGGTCGCGCAGGGCGATCGCGCTACGGTAACGGCTCCGATCATGCCCAACCCGTCCCCGACTGACTCCACGGTCAATCAGCTGGCGGATGGGTTCGAGCGCAAGGATCTTGACGCGCTGAGCCGGCTAGTCAGCGACAGCTACTC
>JACCQV010000830.1 GCA_013813945.1 Deltaproteobacteria bacterium
ACCACGACTGGTACTTCGGTGATCCCGAGAACGACGACGTCGCGGATCTGACGAAGCTCGGCGGCGTCCAGCAGATGATGACGCCGCCGAAGGAGCTCGTCCGTGCACACCTCCCGCGCGGGACGAAGGGAGTCATCGGCGCATTGACCGAACAGCTGACGGGCCTGTTGTGCATCGCCGAGGATCAGCCCCGCATCGAGAACGGCCTGACCGTCGACTGGGATCAGCGTGACGTGTACGGTCTGCCGCAGCTCGTGATCAACCACTCGTACAGTCCACGCGATCGGCGCGCGAATGGTGCACTGGTGGTCCGCGCCAAGCAGGTGCTGAGCAGGACCGGCGCGATGTTCTTCCACTCGCATCACGTCAAGACGTTCTCTCACGTCGTCGGAACCGTGCGGATGGGAACGGATCCCGCGACCTCGCCACTCGATGGACGCTGCAACGTGCGCGGTGTCGACAACCTGTTCGTCGCCGATGGCAGCGCCCTTCCGATGTCTGCCGGCGTAAATCCGAGCCTGACGATCGCCGCGAACGCGCTGCGCGTCGCAGCGGGCATCGTGGGCGGCGGATGATCCGGCTCGTGTTCCTCGGCTGCGGCAAGATCGCGCGCGCACACGCGAAGCGGCTCCGCCGGCATCGTGCCGACGTCGAGGTCGGGTTCGCGAGCCGTGACGCTGCGAAGGCGCAGGCGTTCGCGACCGAGCTCGGCGGGCGAGCGTTCGGTTCCTACGCAGAGGCGATGGCGTCGCCGGATGTCGATGCCGTCGCGGTGGTGACGCCGCCGTCGTCGCACACCGAGCTTGCTCTCGCCGCGCTCGCCGCAGGTAAGCACGTCGTCCTCGAGAAGCCGCCCGCGGCCACCGCGAGTGACATCGACCGGATCGCTGCCGCGGCACGCACTGCCGGTAAGCAGGTGTTCGTCGCCGAGAACTACCGGTACAAGCCGCTGCTGTTCCGGCTGCGTTCGCTGCTGGCCGAGGGTGTGATCGGTGATGTGCTGTTCATCCAGGTCAATGCGATCAAGAAGCAGGAGTCGACCCACGACTGGCGCGACGATCCGGACGTCGCTCTCGGCGGTGCGCTCTACGAGGGCGGCATCCACTGGATCGACTTCATGGCGAACCTCGGCCTCACCGTGCGCAGCGCGCGCGGGCTGCGTCCTGCCTTGCCTGCCGGTGCGAGCGTCGAGCGCTCGATGCTCGTCAGCTTCGACTACGCGGAAGGCGCGGTCGGCACGCTCGCGTACTCGTGGGAAGTTCCGTCGACGGCGAAGGGCCTCCGCCTCTCGAAGATCTACGGGCGGGCGGGCTCGATCACGTTCGAGACCAACGGGCTGTGGGTGCTGTGCCACGGCAAGAAGACGCGGTTCTACGTTCCCGGCCTGCGTGATCTCGCCGGCTACCGCGCGATGTGGGCTGACTTCGTCCGCGCATGGACGACCAGCTCTGAACCCTTGATGACGCTTGCGCAGGCACGACGAGACCTCGAGCTCGTCGAAGCCGCCTATGCCACTGCTGCGGAGGTCTCGTGAATTATCTACTCGCCACCGTGATCGGACTTCTGGCCGGTCTCCACACCTCGACCTGGGGCATGTACAAGGACGCCCCCCACGAGGGCTTCACCTGGCCCAAGTACTTCCGCTCGACGATCGTCGCAACCGTGCTCGCGGTGATCACCGTGCACATCATCCAGTGGGACCTGACCGACGCCGGAAACCGGTTCGTGTTCTGGGGCTTGATCTACTGCCTCGAGCGCGCCGCGACGGAGTTCTGGAAGTACTTCATCCGCGAGGAGGACCAGGCCAAGTACTTCATCCCGATGCAGTTCGGCATCATGGGCAAGCCGATGAAGAACGCGAAGAAGCGGATCACGATCGGCGTGATCATCGGGCTGGCGTGCGTCGGCGTCTTCTTCGGCATCCGCGCGCTCGAAGAAGCCGCGGGTGGCACCTGGCCGCGCTGGCTCGTCGTGATCACCGTCGGGAGCTTCTTCGGCTGGATCTCCGCGTTCGGTGGTGCGTGGAAGGACGCGCCGATCGAGGGCTTCGAGACCTTCAAGTTCTTCCGCAGCCCCGGCGTCGCGGCAGCATGGGCGCTCGTCGTCTCGCTGCTGTGCTCGTCCTGGACGGCGATCGCTCTCGCGGGAGAGGGCTTCACCGTCGCCGCGATCGAGACCTACAAGACCTTCTTCTTCCCGAACAAGCCGCGCGGCAAGTTCGCGGGCATGCCGATCACGCACCCCGAGTACCTGGAGAAGCGGCGCGCGTTCGTCCCGCTGTACTTCGGGATCTGGGCGATCGTGCTTCTCCACCTCGTGCTCGGCCTCGCCCAGCACTAGGGACGCTCCCGACTTACGTGATCTATTTCTTCCAAGTCGCCGACATTGCAGGTGCGACGAGGGACGCTCCCGACTTACGCGAATTCTGTCCGCGCACCGGACAAACGCAAACGTCGGTCGAGAAGCCACGCTACGTGTCGTAAGTCGGGAGCGTCCCCTGTGCAGGGCGTGAATTCGCGCGGTTGCGCGAAATAGATCGCGTAAGTCGGGAGCGTCCCTAGCTCAGGTGGCGGCTGCCGCGAGGTGGCGCGCGATCAGCGCGTGGATCTGCAAGCGCGGCTTGTGCGTTGCGAGCAGGCCGGCGACGGTTGCCAGCACCCGGCCGAGGAGGACGAAGGAGCGCGGGATCGTCAGGCCGCCGAGCTGTCTTGCTCGAGCGATCTGCGCTGCGAACGCGGATTCCCAGTCGAGATCGGCGGCAGAGGTGCCCGGGCGGAGCGCGCCGATCAGCGACTCGGTGACGAGCACGAGCTGTTCGGGAACATCGGCGGAGAAGCCGAGGTTCGCGAGCTCGGTGGCGGCCGCCGTGTGGTTCGCTCCGGCGATCGCCATGACGAGCCTTGCATACGCGCTGCGGTCGGCGCGATCGAGTACGAGCGTGCAGCCGAAGTCGAGAAGCGCGAGCTTGCCGGCGGGCGTGACGAGGAAATTGCCGGGATGGGGATCCGCGTGGACGTGACCGCGCACGAGGATCTGCGTCGCGACCTCGGAGACGAGATCACCGAGCAGCCGATCGCGTTCCGTGGCAGAGGCGCGCTCGAGCCACGCGGTGAGCCGGTCGCCTTCGATCCGGGTCATCGTCAACACGCGCGCCGACGACGCAGCTGCGATCGGGCGTGGCACGAGAACACCGGCGGCTCCGAACGCCTGCAACGCGACGGCCTCTCCGACATAGTCGAGCTCGGTCGCGAGGGCGCGCGACAGCTCGTCGGCGAGAATGGGCAAGTCGATGCCAGGTAGCTCACCGAGCGCCGACGCAATGGTGCGCAGTGCCGCAATGTCGGCTTCTATGATGTCTTCGATCCGGGGAACCTGGACCTTGACCGCAACGGCAGTTCCGTCGAGCAATGTCGCCGCGTGGACCTGCGCAAGCGATGCCGCAGCGAGAGGTGTGTCGTCGAAGGTCGCGAACACCGCGGCGATCGGGCGCCCGAGCTCGGCTTCGACGCGCGCGCGGATCTCGGCGGTGTCGATCGCGGGGACTTCGTCCTGGAGCTTCGCGAGTTCGCTCGCCCAGATCGAGCCCACGAGATCGGGCCGGCACGATGCGAGCTGCCCGAGCTTCGCGATCCCGCCGCGCAGCTCCGCCGCGATGGCCGCCGTTCGACGCGCGAGATCGCGATGGTCCTCGTCGCGCAGCGCGAGATCACCGCGTGCGGCTCCCGCGAGTCGCAGCCAGCGATGACGGGCGAGGATCAACGCACCTGCCTGCGCGAGCTTCGCGGCACGTGGCGTCGCACGCCGCAGTGTGGTTGCCTTCCCCTGCGCGGCCGACGCGAGCGCCTGCGCGTCGCGGGTCACGGCACCGACATCGCGCACGAGATCGAGCGAGAACGCATCGAGGCGACCGCCGAGGTTCTTGAGCAGGCGCATTGTCTCGAGTGCGGTGTCCTTGAGGGGCGCGAGCAGCTGCTCGAGCGTGGATCGTTGCGGATCGATCTGATTCATCTCGTGAGCTCCTCGAGGCAGGGGGGACAGACGACCAGCTGGGTCCCTGCACCGACCGCGGCAGGTTTGCCGCGCGGCAGGATCGCGTTGCAGCGGGCGCACACGGCGTTCTTGCCGAGCACGATGGTTTGCCAGCCGAGAACGTCGTCAATCGACGCGGCGGCGGGGGGCGTCGACGTCACCCCGGCCTTCTTGGTCTCGCCGCGCGCCGCCCGCGCGATCGCGTGGGTATCGGCGAACACATCTCCGACCAGCCCGAAGGCGTGCCCGAGTACGTTGCGAACCAGGTTCGAGACCGAGATCCCGAGGCCCTGCGCGCGCTCGCGGAGCTCCGCCTCCAGGCTCTCCGGAACGCGCGTATGAATCACGCGCTCCTTCTTTTCGGGCTCGGCGTCGTCGGGCGGATCGGTAGGGGGGCGCTTGCGTGTCACGTTGTGATACACGATGTATCACGTCGTGACACAAGTCAAGGGCTGCAGCACGCGCCCCTGTCGGGCGTTCTCCGCGGGCAGATGTCCCTTACGTGAGGATGCTCGTCGGTATGTCGCGATCGCTGGCCGTGAAGGACGCTTCGGCGCATTGCTGTAGCAGGAGGCTCGCATGGCGATTCGCAAGACCGACCCGCGCGGCATTCACGCCCAGCCTGACGTTCGCGGCGAGGTGCAGGCCTTGGTCGAGGGAATGGCCCGGTCCCTGATCACGGGAGACGGCGACGCCGTCGCCAGCCTGTACGAGGTGCCGGCGCTGATCATCAGTGACGACGGAGTGCTCGCCGTCGAATCGACCGCCCAGATCGCGCAGTTCTTTGGAGCTGCCAAGGCGCAGTACAACGCGCAGGGAATCTTCGACACCCGCGCCGACCTGATCGATCTCGAGCGGATCGGTAAGCGACTCCTGGTTGCCACGGTGCGCTGGCCTCACCTCGACGCAGCGGGCAAGGAGGTTGCCTCGGAAGCATCCGACTACACGCTACGCCGCGATGACGCGGGACGCCTCCGGATCCGCAGCGTGTTGATGCGCGGCATGGTCCGGTCCGCGAACCGCTAACGCGTGGCTGCGTTGGCGTAGACGTACGCGTGGTGGATTCCGCCTACCCTTACGCCTACCCTTACGCCTACCCTTACGCCTACGCGTACGCCTAATGCAGGATCGGAGCGCGTATGCTCGGCGGATGCCGCTGACCTCCGAGCAGTGTCACGTCGACGCCGACATTCGCCGTGCGGAGACCCTGCCTGCTGCCGCGTTCATCGAGCCTGAGTTCCTGGCGCGCGAGCTCGAGACCGTGTTTCGCACGAGCTGGCAGCTCGTCCCCGATCGAGGCGATGATCCGCGCCCCCTCGAGGAGCAGGTCGCCTCGCGCGGCACTCGCGTTCCGGTCTCGTTGCTCGGCCGCCCGCTGTTCCTGCAGCGTGGCTGGGATGACGATCAGCTGCGTGCGTTTCCCAACACGTGCACGCACGCATGGTTCCCGCTCGTGCTCGGCGCCGATCGCGGACCGACGCTCGTCTGCGGCCAGCACGGGCGTCGCTTCGACACGACGGGCAAGTTCGTATCGCAGCCCGGCTTCAAGGACGCGCCGGAGTTCCCGCGTCCCTGCGATCACCTGACCTCGCTTCCGGTCGCGACGTGGCGGCGCATGGTGTTCGCGAACCTCGACCCCGCGGCCCGCCCGTTCACCGAGACGTTCGCCGAGATCGACGCCTCGCTCGCTGCGATGCCGCCGCCTCTCGAGCGTCTGCCATCCGCTGAGGTGCGCGAGATCGCCGGCAACTGGAAGCAGCACGCGTGGAACTATCTCGACCGATTCCACATCGGGTACGTGCATCGTCCGCCCGGGGGGCTCGCGGATGCGATCGAGCTCGGCAGCTACACGACCGAGCTGTACGAGGACTCGGTGCTGCAATGGGTGTACGCGGCGAAGCCTGACGACGGCTTCGAGCCGAGCTGGCTTCCCGATCGGTTCCGCGACCCCAAGGGCCGGCGCGTGTTCGCGCTGTGGTGGTTCGTGTTCCCGAACCTGACGCTCAACTTCTATCCATGGGGCCTGTCGGTCAACGTGTACCAGCCGGTGCCCGGCCGCCCCGATGCGACGCGGTTCATCTGGTACCAGTGGGCGATCGACCGCGCGAAGCACGGGGAGCGCGACAAGCGGTGGTTGTCCTCGCAGGTCGATGCCGAGGACGTCGACGCACTCGCTCAGGTCGCGCGCGGTATGCGCTCCGGCTTCGCGCCCCGCGGCCGGTTCGCGCCGAACGACGAGCAAGGACCGCACTGGTTCCACGCCAAGGTCGCGCGCAGCGTGTTCGGCTAGCTCTCCGAGCGCAGCTTCTGGATCACGGCCTCGATCTCGTTCACCGAGACGGGTTTGACGAGATGCTCGTCGAAGCCTGCGCTCCGCGCGCGCTGGCGATCGGACGGCTGGCCATAGCCGGTCACCGCGATCAGACGCAGGCGCCCCGGCGGATAGCTCACTCGTAGCTGGCGCGAGAGCTCGTATCCGTCCATGACAGGCAAGCCAATGTCGAGCACCGCAATCTGCGGCTCGTACTCGTCGATGATCGCAAGCGCGCTCGGGCCGTCATGGACCACCCGGATCGTGTAGCCGCGCCGGCTCAACGCCTCACCCAGTAAGACCGCCGCGTCCTCGTTGTCATCCACGATCAGCACGCGCCCGCCACCCTCCGTGGCGGACACGCTCATGACTAGCGAGTCCCGGCTCGTCCTCCTCGCCACAGCGGCCACCGCAGGCAACCGCACGACGATCTCCGCGCCTCGCTGCGGACCGTCGCTGAGCGCCTCCACCGTGCCGCGATGGAGCTCGACCAGGCTACGCACGATCGTGAGTCCGATTCCCAGTCCGCCTTGGGCGCGATCGAGTGCCTGACGCTCCTGGGCGAACATCTCGAACAAGCGGGGCAGCATCTCGCGCGCGATCCCGATTCCGTTGTCGCGGACGCGAACCTCGACGTGAGCACCCTCGCGTCGAGCCGTGACGTGAAGGGCTCCGCCTGACGGGGTGTACTTCGCCGCATTTGTCAGGATGTTGACGAACACCTGCGTCATTCGCGGGATGTCCGCGTCGATCGCGAGGCCCGGCTCGAGGTTGACGTGCAGGGTGTGCCGCTCACGTTCGATCAGCGGACTGACCATCTCGATCGCCGCCTCCAGCACCTCGTCGAGGGTCACGTGCTTCGGAGTGAGCCGAAAGCTTCGGCGCGTGATGCGCGACACGTCGAGCAAGTCGTCGATCAGACGCTGCAGGTGGCCGGCTTGACGCTCGATCACCGCGCGCTCGCGGGCGAATGCGGCTTCCCCACGCTCCTTCATGATGTCGAGCGCCGTGACGATGGGGGCGAGGGGGTTACGCAGCTCGTGCCCGAGGATCGCGAGAAACTCGTCCTTGGCGCGATTCGCATTCTCGGCGTCGGTGCGGGCCGCGTGCTCGCGCTCGAATGCAGCGCGGACCTCGCGAGCGCCCACGGACGCCGCGACGTTGGCTCCGAGCTCTCGCGCCACTGCCTCGAAGAACTCGCGGTATCGATCATCGAACACGAGGCGCGGACTCACACCGAGGATCGCGACACCATGCACCTCATCCGCATCCGAGCGGCGCAGCGGTAAGGCATACGCAAGCGTGGTCGGCTCGGGCCACGGCCCGCGATGCGGCCCGCCGAGGAGCTTCTCGACATCGTCGATCACGAGTGATTGATGAGACGCGAGGACCTCGCGAGCAAGGTCACAGAGGCCGCCCGTGCTCGCGTCGGCCGGCATCCCGGTGCACGCCGCGATCTCGACGCCGGTATCCGTCGGCAGTGCGATCACCGTGAACGGAAGATCGTTGGCGTTCTCCGTCAGTGTCGCGATCGCGGCATCGGTCAACGCGATCATGGAATCACCGCGCGGGACGAGCGAGCGCACGGTCTCGGCGCGACGGCGGGAGAGCACCGCGGCCGTGACCTCGAACACCGGTTGCAGGATCCCGGCGATCGCGCCCGAGTCATCGCGCAGCGGACTGAACGTGAACGTGAAGTACGCCTCCTCGGCGAAGCCGTGGCGTGTCACGTGATCAGGGTGTTTTCTACTTCCTTGACGCCGCCCGCGAGCACCTCCTGCATCCACGGAAAGATCAGCGGATACGTGTCGGGCCAGCACTCGCGATACGGGGCGGCGAAGTAGCGCGGGTGGCGCGGGCCCATGATCACCGCGTAGCCCGCGTTGTAGATCTGCGTCAGATCGGGGCCCCAGAAGATGATCGCCGGCACCGGCATCTCGAGGACCATCGAGACATAGCCGACGAGGCTCTTTGGCCATGATTCCACCGGGCCCAGCGTCGTGCTCGCCCAGTCATGAGCGGCGAGGTGCTTCGGGTCCATGGCGGATACCGAAACCCTAGCAGGCGTCTAGCTGACCAGAGCACGCTGCTCGACGCCTCACGGAGCCCTACGATGACAGGAAAACTCGCGAGGTCTGGACTAGCGGTCACAGACCCGAGCCACGCTCCGCGGTCGCCATCCACCGGGCGAGCTCGAGCGGACCCGCTGGCTCGCGGAGGCGCTGAGCAGCGGCGACGGCGAGCCGCAGCTCGTGAATCGACGGGAATCGATCCTCGGCAGCGAACGCCAGCGCACGCAGCACGATGCCCTGCAGATCATCGGCGAGTCCGTCGAGCGCAGGCGGTGCACGGAGCTCCTCGAGGAGCTGCCACGGCGGGTCACCGCGGTCCTGCCCCGCGAACGGACGATGTCCCGTGATCAGCTCGACGAGCGTGACCCCGAGCCCGAACTGATCGACAGCCGCGGTCACCGGCTCGCCTGCGAGCTGCTCGGGCGCCATGTATGCGAACCGCCCCTTGCGCGTGCCGGCCGCAGTGCGATCCGCGAGCGCGGTCAGCTTCGCGACGCCGAGATCTCCGAGCTTGACGTCACCCGTCGAGGAGACCAGGACATTCGCAGGCGCGACGTCGCGATGCACGATGCCGAGCGGCAGACCGCGCGGATCACGCGCCGCGTGGAGATACGAGAGGCCGAGCGCGAGCTCGTGAAGCACGTGCAGCGCGAGCGCCTCGGGCATCACGCGTCTACGCAAGGCCGTGGCGAGGTCGCCACCGTCGAGGTACTCGAGCACGACGTAGTACGCGCCCTCGTGGATGCCGAGCCCGAGCACCGAGACGAGGTTCCGGTGGTGCAGCGTGCCGCCGAGTGTCGCCTCGTGGACCAGCGCGCGTTCGAGGTCCGCATCACCGGCGAGCTCGGGTGCGAGCAACTTGATCGCGACCTTGCGCTCGAAGCCGCTCGCACCGTGGCTGATCGCGAGATGGACCTCGGCCATCCCCCCGCGCCCGATCCGCCTAACTACCGCATACGGGCCTACCGACCTCATGCGAACATCGTAGCGTGGGCCGCGCCGCGACCGTGTACAGCGACATCCTCGACGGAGGAACCGGACGCCTGCGCTGTCAGGTGGTCGTGATCGACGGACCCGATCGCGGCCGGGCCTGCCGGATCGGCGAGCAGGACGCCGTGCTCGGCTCG
>JACCQV010000839.1 GCA_013813945.1 Deltaproteobacteria bacterium
GTCGGGGGCATGGGTGAGGTCTGGCGCGCCGAGCATCGGCTGCTCGCGCGCGAGGCTGCGGTCAAGCTGGTGCGCGCCGACGCGCTCGCCGATCCGCGCTACGCGCCGCGCATCCGCGAGCGGTTCCGGCGCGAGGCCCAGACGCTCGCGACCATGCGGTCACGTCACACGATCGAGCTGTTCGACTACGGCTCGACCGACGACGGCACGTTCTACTACGTGATGGAGCTGCTCGACGGCCTCGACCTCGAGGTGCTCGTGCGCGAGTACGGAGCCATTCCGCCGGCGCGCGTGATCCATCTTCTCATCCAGGCCTGCCAGTCACTCGCCGAGGCGCACGACGCGGGCCTCCTCCACCGTGACATCAAGCCGGCGAACATCTTCGTGTGCCGCGTCGCAGACGAGGTCGACATCGCGAAGGTCCTCGACTTCGGCATCGTCCATCATGTCGACGATCCGATCGCCGATCCGATCGATGTCGTCTCGCTTCCGGAACCTGATGCCGCGCTGCCGGCGACGACGAAGCTGACCAAGGATGGCGCGGTGATCGGGACGCCGGGCTACATCGCACCCGAGCTGATGACGGGCATGAGGCCCGACGGCCGAAGCGATCTGTACGCGCTCGGGTGCGTCGCGTGGTGGCTGCTGACCTCGTCGGAGGTCTACGCACGGCCAAACGAGGACGCCGCGATCCGATCGCACCTCCATGATCCGGTGCCCGCGCTGCGGCCACGCGTGAAAGGCTGGATGCCTGCGGAGCTCGAGGCGACCGTGATCCGATGCCTCGCGAAGGATCCCGAGGATCGGCCGGCCGACGCGCGCGAGCTCGCGGAGTGCCTGCGTGCGATCGAGATCCCTGCCGAGCACGCGTGGACCGAGGAGCGCGCACTCGCGTGGTGGGCGCATCATCGCCCGAAGTCGGAAGCGAGCCACTCGAGCGAGCCGACCAGGGCCGAGCGGCTGCTCGTGCTCACGGAGGAATCCCCGGCGGCAGCGTCCGGTGCCGAGACGCTCGTCGCGGTCGCGTCGTCCGCGGACAACCCGACGGTTCCGCACCTGCCGCCGCGCAGCCGCTAGGCGTATTCGGGATGCGCGGCGATGAAGGCGTCGAGTCGCTGCCGGAGCTTCTTCTGCATCACGGATCGGAACAATGGATTCCAGCCCATGATCACGCCGACCGGTCCCAGGGCCATCCGCGACCACTTCCAGAAGTCGAAGGTATCGGTGTGCTTCGTGATCTTGCCGTCCTTGAACTCGAACTCGGCGTCGATCTTGTTGTGCACGGGCCGGCCATTGAGGGGGAACTTGTACTTCGCCTCCCAGTGCGCCGAGCCGCGGACATCATCGGCTTTCACGTTGTCGAACCAGCGGTCATTCGGGTCGGCCTTCCGTTCCCCGAGCATTGCCCACATGGCCATCGCGCGCTTGCCCTTGAGGCCGGGGAACACCGGATCCGAGAACTCGATTTCTGGGGCGTAACAAGCGTTCATCGCCTCGGGGTCGGAGTTCTTGAATGCCGTGTAGAACTTCGCAATGACTGCTTCATTCGGATGCATGACGGTCTGGGAGGGTAGCTGACACCCAGGCCGCCTGGTGCTTGGGTGGATTGTTGTCGCTCGATCGCGACAATGCTTCACGAGATTGCACAGACCACCGCACGCACCGATGCGTCGGACGAGGACCCATGAAAAGGCTCCTCCCGATGCGCAACCTCCTGGCGGCCCTGCTGCTGTCCTCCACGCTGCTCGCCCCAAGCTGCTCCAAGAGCTCCGAAGACAAGGCGATGTCGCACACCTCTGGCGAGATCTCGGTCCGGGCGCCGAGCGCCAGCGCCGGCTCCGCCGTGATGATGCCCGAGCCGGCAATGACGGCCGATGGCGCCCTGTCCAAGCAGGACCGTGGCGAAGAGCAGTACAAGGACTACGGAACGAACCCGTGGGTCGAGGCCGAGAAGGATCGGCTGTCGACGTTTGCCGCCGACGTCGACACCGCGTCGTACACGCTCGCCCGTCGCATGCTTCTCGAGGGCAACCTCCCTGTAAAGGCGGCGGTCCGCGTCGAAGAGTTCGTGAACTACTTCAGCTACCGGTTCCCCGAGCCGGCGCCGAGCACGCCGTTCTCCGTGATCATGGAAGCCGCTCCGTCACCGCTCTCCCCTGGCCGCCACATCCTGCGGGTCGGTGTCGCCACGAAGGCAAAGGTCGCGTACGAGCGCAAGCCAGCAAACCTGGTGTTCCTCGTCGATGTCTCGGGGTCGATGCGCGGACCCGACCGTCTCGAGCTCGCGAAGAAGTCGCTACGGATCCTGACCGAGAACCTGATCGACGGCGACACGGTGGCACTGGTGACCTACGCGGGTAGCTCCCGCGTGATCCTCCAGCCGACAGGGATGCAGCGCAAGGCGCAGATCCTGTCGGCGATCGACGAGCTCCAGTCCGGCGGCTCGACCGCCATGGGATCCGGCCTCGACCTCGCATACGAGCAGGCTGCAAAGGGCATCAAGCCCGGCGCCGTGTCGCGCGTCATCGTGCTCTCGGATGGTGATGCCAACGTCGGCTCGCACACGCACGAGGAGATCCTGAAGATCATCGCGGGTCGCGTGAAGGAAGGCGTCACGCTGTCGACGATCGGCTTTGGCGTCGGGAACTACCACGACCAGACGATGGAGCAGCTCGCGAACAAGGGGAACGGCAACAACTTCTACATCGACGGCGTCGACGCCGCGAAGAAGGTGTTCCAGGAGCAGATCGGCGCGACGCTCGAGGTCGTCGCGAAGGATGCGAAGTTCCAGGTCGACTTCGATCCCAAGCTCGTCTCGCGCTACCGGCTCGTCGGTTACGAGAACCGCGACGTCGCCGATACGGACTTCCGCAACGATCAGGTCGACGCAGGTGAGATCGGCGCCGGCCACCAGGTCACCGCGATGTACGAGATCGAGCTGACGGCCGAAGGCAAGCAGAGCGGAGCCCCGCTCGGCGGCGTCCGGATCCGGCACAAAGCTCCCGATGGCATCAAGGCCACCGAGGCAGCATTCCCGATGGTCGGTGGACCCGCCGTCTCGTTTGCCAACGCGAGCGCAGACTTCCGATTCGCGTTCGCGACGGCGGCCTTCGCCGACGTCCTCCGCGGCGGCCAGGATGCCGATCACTGGTCGATCGCCCAGATCCGCGACCTCGCGAAGAGCGCTGCGGGGGAGAGCAAGGACCGGCGTGAGATGGTCTCACTCATCGAGAAGACGATGACGCTGACCGGTCGGACGGCGCAGCGCTGAAACAACGCTACGGTGACGTGATGCGGCTCGCCGCACTCTTCATCCTCATCGTCACGACGATCGCTCACGCGGCCCCTCCAGAACCGAGCGGGCCGCATCCGCGCATGCTGCTCGACAAGGAGCTCAAGGCGGCGTGGAAGAACCAGGCGCAGGAGGAGCGCGGGCCGGTGGTCGGCGCGATCGCGCTGTGCACCTCGGGTCAGAGCAGCGCGCATGACCGGGCGCTCTACCAAGGCGCCGAGTGGTCGCGCGTTCTCCAGGCCTGCCTCGTCGCGTGGGCGGCTACCGACGATCCCCAGCACGCGAAGACCGCGATCAAGTTCTTCTCGGCGCTGCTCGATGACAAGGAGCGGATCGGCGACGCGATGGGCGGCGACACTGCCGTGCAGCGCGACTCCGGGTACGTGATCCGCAACATCGGTCCGTACACGGCGCTCGCCTATGACTGGCTTCACGGCGCACCGGGCATGACACCCGCCCTGCGCCAGCATGCACGCGAACGGTGGGCTGCATGGCTGCGCTGGTACCGCGACAAGGGGTATCGCGCGCGGGTGCCGGGCTCGAACTATCAGGCCGGCTTCCTCGCAGCGGCGACGATGATCGCGATCGCGCAGGGCGGCGAGGCGGCAGAGCAGAGCGGCGACAAGCTGTGGGCCTTCGTCGCCGACGAGCTGTGGGCCAAAGATATGGCCGCAGCCTTCGCAACCAACGGAGTGCTCGACGGTGGTGACTGGCCCGAAGGCTGGCAATACGGTCCGCTCGCAGTCGCGCACTACTCGCTGGCTGCGCGGATCGCGCGGCGTGCGGGCATCAAGATCGATGGCGTCGAAGCGTGGCTCGCCAGCGTGCTGCGCCGACACGTGCACGGGCTCTCGCCCGGCGAGCGGGTCTACGTCGGCCAGGACACCGAGCACGAGCAGGCGAACATCGCGCCGCACGTGCTCACGCTCAATGCGGTCGCGCTCGGTGATGCGTCGCCCGATGATCGCAAGTGGGCGCGCGGTGAGCTCGCGCGCCTGAAGCTCGTCGACAAGGACTACTTCCTCTACGACGCACTCGCCGGCGTCGGAGATCGTGCAGCTCGCCCGCCGCGTGCGGAGTGGCCTACGTGGTACGCGACGGCGGCGACCGGGACGGTGTTCGCGCGCACGCGCTGGGACGAGCGCGGAGTCTGGCTCGTCGCCGAGTGCCCACGCGGCATCGAGGTCGATCATCGTCATCCGAAGGCCGGAAACTTCGTGCTCAGCCGCGGCGTCGATGACGTGATCGTCGATCCGTCGCCGTACGGGTCCGCATCGACGTTGACCAGCAATGCGCCTGCCGTGGCCTCCGCATTGTTGCCCGCCGATTACACGCCGAGCCAGGGTCCGTGGAGCAAGACGGTGACCTGGAGCTGGGCGACCCAGACGCGCTCCGGCGTCGTCGCCCTGCGCTGCGACTATGCCGATGCGTTCCGGTTCAAGGAGAAGGACAGCGACGTGGCGATGGCGATCCGCGACCTCGTGCTGCTCCCCGATCAAGGCGGCACCGACGCGGCGCTCGTCGTCATCGATCGCGCGACGACCGGTGTGGCCGAGCGCGGGATGAACCTGCGGTTCCGAGTCGCCGGGGGGCTCGCACTCGAGGGCGAGCTCGGCAGCAAGACCGTCGGCGCGACGAAGCTGACGATCACCAGCATCGCGAAGACCTCGGGCCGCCCCGTGATCGGACGCACCGCGCATTCGAAGTGCTACACGAAGGGCATCCCGAAGGGGACCTGCGACGCAGCGCGATTCGAAGCGAGCGACTACCGCCTCGATCTCACCGGCCCCGAGCCGAGCGCAGCCCACGTGATCGGCGTCGGGGATGTCGCCGGCAAGCCGATCGCATCGACGCCGCTGTCGGGCAAGGGCTGGACCGGGGTCCGGATCACGAGCCCGCGCGAAGCCGTCGTCGTCTGGCCGACCGGCACGACGCTCAGCTACCAGGCGCCGCCTGGCACCCACGTGATCCTCGATGCACCGCAGGCCGCGGGCATGGCGACAGTGACCGCCAAGCGCGAGGGCGATACGTGCAGCGTGTCCGTCACTCCAGGTGGCACGACACCCGCGCGGCCTGCGATCCTCACGCTCGATGCAGCGTGCGCGGTCGTCGTCGATCCCGCGAGTGCGAGCACGGCAACGGCCGCCGGCACGAAGCCACCCCCGATCCGCTCGTCGGGTGCTCGCACCCAGCGCAGTGGATGCTGTGGCGCGCAGACGACTCCGAGCTCGCCGATCGCGCTCGCGGTGATCGTGATGGGGATCGTGGTGCGCAGGCGTCGCAAGTAGGGGTACGCTCGGAGGCTGATGAGGCGGGTCGCGGTCACGCTCGGACTTGCGCTGACCGCGTGCTCGGTCCCCGCGCTCGACCTGACCGGAAAGCGCTGTCCGTGTCCAACCGGCTGGGACTGCGCGCCGGCGACGAACACGTGTACTCGCGAGGCTACGCCGGTCGACTCGCGCTTGCCCGACGACAGCGGGGTCGATGCGTTCGGCTGCGCCGGCCCGGACGAGGACGCCGATGGTCGCGGTGACGCGTGCGACGTGTGTCCCGGCGACGCGGACAATGGCCAGGACAGCGACGACGACGGCGTCGGTGATGTCTGCGATCCAAGCCCGCTGACGCGCGAGCGCATCGCGTTCTTCGAAGGCTTTCACACGCTGCCGGCGACCTGGACGATCGATGGTCCGTGGCGTCAGGTCGGTGACGACCTCGTGAGTGATTCGGGCGCTGGCACGATCTCGAACTTCACGATCGTCGATCCGGTTCCCAACCAGGTCAGCTACCTCGTCACCAGGCTCACCGTCGGAGACCTGTTCGATCCTCAGGGCAGCACCAACTACGTCGGGCTCGTCCGCCAGCTCGACACGGGGCCGGATTCCAACGTGCGCTGCCTGGTGACCCTGACGCCCACCGACGGGATGACGTGGTTTGGTCTGCGCGACACTGGTGGCCTTGCGCTCCGCAGCGAGGTCGCCTATCCGTACGCCACGGGCCAGGTCGAGCGCTTTCAGTTCAGACGCAGCGGCACGGACTATTCGTGTGCGAGCACGACGGAGACCCGGACCGGCACGACATCGGTCACCGCAGCACAGCCGCGCCTCGGGCTACGCACGCGCAGCGGCGCGGCGACGTTTCACTGGGTGATGCTGCTCGTCCAGGACTGAGCGGCGCATCTCAACCGCCCTGCGCGAACAGCGCTGCGATGTCGGTCGCTGGCAGTGCACGGGTATACAGGCGTGCGTTGTCGACGCTGCCGCGGAGCAGCGCGGCCTGATTCGCCGATGCTCCCATGTACGGGCAGGCATCCGGCGTGAAGATCTGCGATGGAATCGCGAGCGAGTTGGGTGTCATCGCGCCCGTGTCGAGTACGCCGTTCAGGTAGACCTCGAGGGAACGTGCGGGCGCATCGTAGACACCCACGATGTGGTGCCAGACGCCGGTCGTCAGCTGTGTGGTTCCGCACCGCGTCGTGCGGATGGCGTCGAACGTGGCTGACACGGTGACCCCCACTCGAGGGACATCGCCACACCCATTCGTCGCTCCCAAGCCCCAACCACCTTCGTTGCCGCCATTGGTACCGTGCATGAGCACGACGTCGCTCAGGCTGTAGGTTCCCCAGTCACCGAAGGCCTCGAACCTGACGTGCGCACTCGCGGTGAAGCTGCCCGAGATGCTGATCGGGTTCGGGCAGGAGCCGGTGGCCGAAGGGAACACCACAAAGCTCTCGTACGGCGTGCCATCGAAGTGCAGTGCACCGCCCGAGACGCCACCGGTCGGCTGCCACATGCCGGAGAGAGCGCTTCGCAGATAGCCGTGGTTGCTGTTCGAGGATGAATCGAGCGCCAGCTGACCGGATGC
>JACCQV010000845.1 GCA_013813945.1 Deltaproteobacteria bacterium
AGGCATGAGAGGTCGTGACGATCTCGTCGCCCGCTGCGAGTGCCGCCGAGTGCAGTGCGATCGCGACGCCCGTCGTCGAGCTCGGCACGAACGCGAGCCGCCCGGCATCGGTCCGCACGAACGCGGCGAGTGCGGCGCGCGCCCGATCGATCTCGGCCTGCCACTCGAGCACGAGGAACTGCATCGGCGCGGCCTCGAGTCGCGTCCGCACCGCGAGCGCCACGTCGAGGACCCGGCGCAGGCAGCCGCCGAACGAACCGTGGTTGATGTGGACGATCGCGGGATCGAGGGCCCACCGCTCGATCGGCGACGCGGGCTCGGTCAGCAGCACCGCGCGAGAATACCCTCTTGCGCGGCCTTCTTGATAGTGTATAACAGACACCATGAACGAACGAGCACGAGGGACGCTGCTGGGACTCGCGGTCGGAGATGCGCTCGGAACCACGTACGAGTTCGAGGCGATCGATCAGGCCGCATATCCCGAGCTCGCGACCGGCCCGGCCACCGATGTGGTCGGGGGCGGACCGTTCGACCTCGAGGCGGGCGCGATCACCGACGACACCCAGATGGCCGTGTGCCTGGCGCGCAGCCTCGCCGACCACGGCCGCCTCGACGCCGATGACGTGGGCCGCCGCTACCTCGCGTGGAGTCAGGAGGCGTTCGACATCGGCAACCAGACCCGCGATGCGATCGGCCGGATCCGGACCGGGACCGCCGCCAGCGTCGCAGGCCTGGCGACCTGGCAGCAGAGCGGCCGCCGCGCCGCGGGCAATGGATCGCTGATGCGCACGGCGCCGATCGCGGTCGCGCTGCACGCGGGTCCGGATGCCGTCATCGCGGCTGCGCTGGCGGACTCGGCGATCACGCATGCCGACCCTCGGTGTGCGCTGGCCTGCGCGGCCTTCGATGCGGCGATCGCCGCATCGATCACGGCTCCGATCGACGGCACCGCGATGCTCGCGGTCGCCCGGCGAGCCGTGGGCGTCGGAGCGCAGCGTCTCGCCGAACAGTGGCGCGCGGTCGCAGACCGCGGTGGCGATGCCCGCCTCGCAACCGTGCCCGGGGTCGCGATCGGTCGCGAAGATCTGGCCGCAATCGAATCTGCGCAAGCTGACCTCACGCGCGATCTCGATGCGGCGGCGGCAGAGGATCCGCACGTGTACACCCCGGAGCTGCACGTGCATCGCACCGCCGGGTTCGTGCGAGTCGCGTTCCGGCTCGCGTTCTGGCACTGCGTGCACACGCCCTCGTGGCGGGCCGCGCTCGTCGACATCGCGAGCCGCGGCGGCGACGCAGACACCAATGCAGCGATCGCCGGCGCCTTGCTCGGTGCGCGCGACGGCGCATCCGCGATCCCGGCCGCGTGGGTCGAGCGGGTGCTCGGCGCGAAGCAAAAGGGGTCCACGTCGTGGAGCGACGAGCATCATCCGCGCCACCTTCTTGCTCTCGCGGAGTGATCTCGGGATCTCTCCGCGCTCGCGCAGTTCCGACGAGGATCGATCCAGTTGGCGTAGATTGACCGCGTGATCGATCCAGCACGCGAGCGCATCGAGGGGTGGAAGTCGTCCTTGTTAGATCTGTCGGTGGGCAATCGCCTGCTCGACGCGAAGGACAGCGCGAGCTGCCTGCCGCTGCCCGGGATCGAGCCGGTGTCGTTCGCGACGGCCCTCGCGGAAGGCGCTGCGTACGCCTTCGAAGCTGGCTGCGATCCGGCGGTCGAGCTCGGCTGGCTGCGCATTCCACTTCCCTCGAAGGAGCTCGAGCGCCGGATCGTCGCGCTCCGTCGCGCGCATCGCGCGGAGCTGACCGACGGCGGTGTGCACACGCTGTGGCTCGCGCTCGGCCTCCTGACCTGGTGCGAGCTCGACGGCACCGCGCACACCGCGCCACTCGCCCTGTGGCCGGTAGAGCTCGAGCGGTCCACCGGCGGCACCTTGCGCCTGGTCGCCGCGGAGGGCATCGAGCCGACCCTCAATCTCCTCCTCGTGGAGAAGCTGCGTCGCGACTTCGATCTCGTGCTCGCGATGCCGGAGGCCGCCGATCCGGCGGCGCGGTTCGATCTCCCGGCGCTGTTCGAGGCGGCCGAGGGTCTCGCGGTGACGCGGCCCGGCTGGGGCCTCGAGCGCGCAGCGAAGCTGGGTCTGTTCTCGTTCGCCGACCTCGCGCTCTGGCAGGACCTCGACCTCCGCGCCGACGCGGTGCTCGCCAGCCCGGTCGTCGCGCACCTCGCGGCAGCGGGGACCTCGGCCGCGGCACCGTTCGCGCAGCCCTCGATCGCGGCAGCCGAGGCGGTGACGCGCCCGCGCGCGACGTCGGAGATCCTGGCGCCGCTCGATGCGGATGCGAGCCAGCTCGCCGCCGTCGCTGCCGCAGCGGCCGGTGCGACGTTTGTCCTCGACGGTGCGCCGGGCACCGGCAAGTCCCAGACGATCGCGAACCTGATCGCCCACTGCATCAGCCACGGCAAGACCGTGCTGTTCGTGTCGAACAAGATCCCTGCACTCGAGGTCGTTCACCAGCGACTCGCAGCGGTCGGGCTCGGCGAGTTCTGTCTCGAGCTGTATGGCGGCAAGGCGAGCCCCGATGTGGCGCTGAGCCGCCTCACTCGCGTGCTCGAGCGTGCGTTTCGGCCCGGCGCCGGACCGAGCGGAGACGACGCGCGGCTCGCGGAGCTGCGGGGGGCTCTCGACGCGCATGTCGCGGCGCTGCACAAGGTCGGCCCGTTCGGTCGCTCGATGCACGACGTGATGGGCCGCCTGGTCGAGCTGCGCACCACACCGCGCGCCGCTCTCGCCGAGCGCGATGCAGTGGGCCTCGATCGCGCGACCCTCGATCGCCGGCGGATCGCGGTCGAGCAGCTCGCGGCCGCGGCGATTCCCGTCGAGCCGGTGGCCACCCATCCGTGGCGATCGTCGACGTTCGAACGTCCGTTCTCGACCCCGGAGCTCGATGGGCGCGACAGGGCCATCGCGGCGCTCGACGAGACTGCGGAGGCAATCGCCGCGCTCGGGGTCGCGGTTCGCGAGGTGGCGGCTCTGGTACCCGGCTTCGTGGGACGCACGCGCGATCAGCTGCAGGCGCTCGGTGCCCTCGCAGCCCTTGCCGCCGCATCGCCGCGTCCCGGCGGGGAGCTGCTGACGCAGATTCGTGGCGGGCGGAACGATGACATCAGCGAACGGGTCGCGCTGATCCGCGCGCGCGGTACGGGGACCGTCGAGGTCCCGCGCGATCCGATGACATTCCTCGTCCTCGCACACAAGCATCGTGCACTCGCGACCGAGGTCGAGGACTGGTTCACCGACGCGGTGGCTGATCTCGACGCGCCCGCGCTGTGGCCACAGCTCCGCAAGTGGACCGGCAGCAGGGGGCCGCTGCGCTACGTGGCACTTCGTAATGCCCGCGCCGAGGTCCGGGCCGCGGCGCAGCCGGCGCAGCTGTCGAGCGACGATGCGATGATCGCCGCGCTCGAAGCCGTGATCGCGGAGCGCGCGTGCAGGACCGCCTTGCTCGCGGCGGCGGAGCCGGCGAGACGCTGGTTCGGGGACCTCGGCGGCGATCCAGCGGCGTTCCCGCTCGGCCTCGATCTACCGAAGGTCGATGCGGCAGTCGCCTGGGGGGCCGAGCTGCGTCGCGCGTTCGATGCGGTCGATGTGATCGGCGGCGAACAGGGCCGCTCGGCGGCGTGGCGTTCGCTCGTCGCGCAGGTCGCGGCGGGGCCTGCTGGTTCGTCTCCCGACGCGGGCCTTGTACCCCTCGCGGGTCCGTTCGCGGCGCTCGCCGAGGCGGTCGCGCGCTGGTTGCCCGCACTGGCCAGGCTCTCGGATGCGATCGGGATCGATGCAGCGTCGCTCGATGCAGGCGAGGATCACCTCGGGACACTGCGAGAGCGCGTCGAGATCCTGCGCCATGCAGTCGACTCGCTGCGCGACTGGGTGACGTTCCACGCCATGCGCCGCGCGGCACTCGCCGCCGGCGTCGGTCCGGCAGTTGCCGCGATCGAGCGTGGTGATCTCGGTGCCGGCGAGCTCGCGCTCGCGTGGGAGCGGGCAACTCTGCTCGCGTGGGCCGATGCGGAGATCACCGAGACACCCGCACTCGCTCGCTTCCACGGAGCCTCCCATCATGCGCAGGTCTCGGCGTTCGCCGACCTCGATCGGGGTGCGCTCGCCCTCGCACGTGCCCGCGCGCTCGTCCGGCTCGCCGATCGCGTACCCCGCGCGGTCGCCCCCGGGGCCGGAAGTGAATTCCGGACCCTCCGCTCTGGGCCGCACGACCCGACCTCGGGTGATGCCAGCGGTGAGCTCGCGATCCTGATGCACGAGCTCGAGAATGTTCGTGGCCATCGCCGCGTGCGCCCGCTGCGAGTATTGATGTCGGCGATTCCGACCGTGCTGCCCAAGCTGGCACCCTGTCTTCTGATGAGCCCACTCGCGGCGGCGCAGCTGCTCGATCCCGCGCTGCCGAGTTTCGACGTGGTGGTGCTCGACGAGGCGGCGCAGTTGCCAATTGCGGTCGCACTCGGTGCGCTCTCGCGAGGCACCTCGGCGGTGATCGTCGGTGGCGAGGCGCCAGGTGGCGTGTACGACGCCGCGATCGCAGCGAAGCTCCCCGTGCTCCGGTTGTCATGGCACTACCGCAGCAAGCACGAGGATCTGATCGCGTTCGCGAACGAGCGCTCCTATGCGAATCGGCTCCAGGTGTTCCCGACGTCGCAGGGCTCTCCCGATCTCGGCGTCTCGTGGCGTCGCGTCGATGGCACGTTTGATCGCGACGGGACACGGCAGAACCTGGTCGAGGCCGAGGCGGTGGTTGCCGAGGTTCTCGTCCGGTTGCGCGATCCATTGCAGCGCACGCGCTCGATCGCGATCGTCACGCTGTCGGCGGCGCAGCAGGAGCTGATCGAGGACCTCCTCGATGCAGCACGCCGCGAGGATCCAACCCTGGACGCGTTGATCGAGCCACCGGCAGATGCGGCGGCCGCGTTCGAACCGTTGCTGACCAAGCACGTCGGGTCCGTGAACGGCGACGAGCGCGACGTCGTGCTCCTGTCGGTTGGCTACGCGCCGGATCCTGGCGGCGTGCTGACGATGGAGCTCGGTCCGCTCTCGGAGCAGGGCGGTGAGCATGCACTCGCGATCGCCATCACGCGCGCCCGCGAACAGATCGTCGTGTTCTCGAGCTTCGCGCCCGAGGATCTCCACGACGACGCACCCGCAGGCGTCCGCGATCTCGCAGCGTTCCTCGCGTTCGCGCGCGCGGGCGGGGGAGCGGCACGTCCAGCCGACGATGTCGGACCGGCAAGCCCGATCACCGCGGCGATCGCGCGTGCGCTGGTCGAGCGCGGCTGGATCGTCCGGCACCAGATCGGCTGCGGCGCCTACAAGGTCGACCTCGCCGTCGTCGATCCGAACGATAGCGAGCGCTACGTGCTCGCGATCGAGCACGACGGCACCGCATACGCGAGCGCACCCGCCGCGCGGGATCGCGATCGACTCCGCCCGCAGGTCCTCGCGCAGCTCGGGTGGAGGCTGCATCGAATCTGGGGCCTCGACTGGTGGGCCGACGCGGAGCGCGAGACCCAGCGTGCGCACGGCGCGATCGTCACCGCGATCGCGGCAGGCCGCCAGCGCCGGGCTACGGTCGCCACGGCGAAGCCACGCTCGGCACGCGTCAGTGGATCGCACCCGACCTACGCCCGCCGAGATACCGAGCCGCTCGGTTCTCCGCGGCTGGCCGCAGGCTCGGCGCCGGTGGTTCAGATTCCACCGAAGGCCGGCGATGTCCTGCTCGCTGCCGGCTCCGGCCCCACCGAGGCGACGCCGCTGTCTCCGCTCCTCGGCAACACGACTCCGACGCGGGCGATCCTCAAGCGCGGTGCGATCGCGATCGGTCCATACACCGCGGCGGCGATCCCCAACGGGCGCCGGACGCCCGATGATCTGTTCGCACCGCGACACCTCGCCGAGCTCGGCAAGGTGGTCGAGCAGGTGCTCGCCGCGGAGGCGCCGATGCACGTCGATCTGCTCGCGCGTCGGGTCGGTGGATACTTCGGGATCGGGCGCGTCACCCAGCGGGTCACCGATCAGGTTCGTACCGCGCTGAGCGGCCGCGGCCGGTATGGCGACGAGCAGCAGGTCGTGTGGCGCCTCGATCAGGACCCCGATGCCGTGCCGGCGGTGCGAGTCGCAGGCCACGGGCCATCGGCGCGGCGGGAGATCGGCGAGGTGCCACTCTCGGAGCTGGCCGCTGCGGCGCGGATCGTCGTCGAGCGCGCGCATGGAATCGCGGCCAACGAGCTCGTTCGCGACTCGGCGCGGCTGCTCGGATTTCCGCGGCTGACCGAACAGGTCACGGGCCGGATCGCCGAGGGCGTCCAGCTCGCCGTTGCACGCGAGATGATCCGGATCTCCGACGGACGCGCGCTACTGCCGCTCGACTGACCGCTCAGATCGCGCGAAGGACCGCCCGCTTCGTCGAAATCAGCTCTTGCTCGCTCGTCCAGTCGGGCGCGCGCAGGTACTGGATCAGGCCGGCCCAGAAGCCCGCGGCATGCGATCCGTGAAGCACCGGGAACATCGCCCAGACCGTGGGGATGGCGGCAACGCCCAGCGGCGTGCCGAGGCGAACGGCTTCCGCACCGGTCGCCAGTGCGTACGTCGCGAACGCGATCGGCGCGACGGGCCACAGCGGTGGGAGCA
>JACCQV010000851.1 GCA_013813945.1 Deltaproteobacteria bacterium
CGCGAATCTCGACCGTGCGCTCCGCGTTGCGCACGCGCTCGAGGATCCGCTGGAACGCGAGGTCTCCCGAGCCGAGCACCCGGAGCTTGCTGCCATCGACCTGGCTCGCAGCACTGCCGAGCCGCGCCGGCAGGCCGACCGGGAGCATCTGGTGCTTTACCCGACGCGCCCTGCGGCCACCTGCGAACAGGGGTCGACGACGAGGAAGGGGACGCGCCATGTGGAAACATACGGGTAACCCGGCCGGCCCGATCGGTCAATGATCCGGAGATCGTGGAAACGACTGGAAAATGACGCAGCGCTGCGTCCCGCTACGTCAGGTCGTTGTTTCTGGCAACGCAGCCCAGGCGATCCACCGCCGCGACGCCCACTTGCACTGGCGTGGCGCTTGCTCGGCAGCGGGCCGTGAGCGAGCTCGAGCTGACCGGGATCCAGAAGGTGTACGAGGGCGTGGCACGTCCCGTCATCCCGGATCTCGCCCTGACGATTCCGTCCGGTCAGATGGCGGTCCTCGTGGGTCCCAGCGGCTGCGGCAAGTCGACCACGCTGCGCATGGTCGCGGGACTCGAAGAGCCGACCGCAGGGACGATCAAGATCGGCAAGCGCGACGTCACGAACCTGCCACCCGCAGAGCGCGACATCGCGATGGTGTTCCAGAGCTACGCGCTCTACCCGCACATGTCCGTGTTCGAGAACATGGCGTTCGGGCTCCGCATCAAGCACCTGCCCGAGTCCGAGATCCGGAAGCGGGTCCATGCGGCTGCCGACAACCTCGGCCTGACCCCGTACCTCGAGCGGCGGCCGAAGGCCCTCTCGGGTGGACAGCGCCAGCGCGTCGCGATTGGCCGAGCCGTCGTGCGCGCGCCCAAGGTGTTCCTGTTCGACGAGCCGCTGTCGAACCTCGATGCGAAGCTGCGCAGCGACATGCGCCGCGAGATCGCGCGCATTCATCAGCAGTCGAAGACGACGTCGATGTACGTCACGCACGATCAGATCGAGGCGATGACGCTCGCCGACATGATCGTCGTGCTCAAGGACGGCGTCGTGCAGCAGATCGGCACCCCGGTCGATATCTACGAGCGCCCGGCGAACCGCTTCGTTGCCGGCTTCTTCGGCACGCCCTCGATGAACTTCCTCACCGCGGATCTCACCGCGACCGGCGAGCGCCAGAGTGCACGCGGTGCCGGGTTCGAGATTCCGCTCGCGGCGAGAGCACCCGCGCTGCGGCCTGCCAGGGAGAACGTTGCTCGGATTGTCGTCGGGATCCGCCCGGAACGCCTGTCGCTGTCCGGCACGGGTGATGATGTCGCTCTCACCGGTTCGGTCGCGATGCGCGAGGTCCTCGGCGCGGAGGTCGTTCTCCACCTCGATTCCGCAGCGGGCCCACTCACGGTTCGCACCGACGCCGGCTCTGCGCCCCGACCCGGCGACAGCGTCCAGGTCTGGCTCGATCCGAAGATGATCCACCTGTTCGACGGCGCCACCGAGCTGCGGCTGTGACCGGACCGACCTCGAACACGCCGAGCCCCGAAGGCTCCCACAAGGGGGGCCCTCGACCCGTAACCGATCCATTGGCCTCGGGCCCGGTCGCCCGGACCCACGCCGTGCGCGCGATGCTCGGCTGGCGCCCTCCGACTCCGCCGCTCGGCGTCGAGCGGATCGAGCTGGAGCAAGCGGCGCCCCGCCCTCGCCGGACCCTGGCGATGTGGTTGCCGCTCGTGATCCTGTTCGTGCTGTCCGCGTGCGAGAGCCGGCGCGGCATCGTGTTGTGGCACGCGTACCAGGGCACCGAGCGCGATGCGCTGATGCGGTCGGCCGCGACGTGGAATGCGGAGCATCCGGATCAGCCGATCGAGCTCGTCGGCGTGCCGTACAAGGCGTTCGCCGACAAGCTGACGTCTGCGATCCCGGGCGGCAACGGACCCGACCTGTTCATCTACCCGCAGGATCGGATCGGCGACTGGGCCGACGCCGGTGTGATCGAGCCGCTCGAGTTCTGGGTCGATGATGCGCGCGCCGATCGGTTCTCGAGCGAAGCGGTCGCGGCGATGTCCTACCGCGGCTCGCTGTGGGGACTGCCGCTCGCGGTCGAGTCGCTCGTTCTGTACTACCGCACCGATCTGGTCACGCATCCGCCGCGCACCACCGACGAGCTGATCGCCCTCGGCCCGACGATGCGGCGCAAGGATGGCTACGCGCTGGCGTACTCCAATCGCAACCTCTACGGCCACGCGCCATGGTTGTTCGGCTTTGGCGGCACCGTCTTCGACGAGCACGGTGCACTTGCGATCGCCACACCCGAGGCCGCAGCCGCGATGGGGTTCGCACGCGATCTCGTGAAAGGCGGCGTTGCCGCAGAACGCACCGATGGCTCGATGGTCGCGACCATGTTCAACGAGCGCAAGGCCGCCACCGTGATCTCGGGCCCGTGGTTCGTCTCCGACATCGCCAGCGGCGTGCCGTGGAAGATCGCGACGCTCCCGATCGTCAGCGCGACCGGCAAGCCGGCGAAGCCGTTTCTCGGCACCGAGGGCATCCTGATGTCGGCGCGCGCACACGACAAGTCCGCGGCGTTCGCGGTGATGGAGGCGCTCACGTCTGACAGTGCGGCCGCGCAACGCGCGAAGCTCGCCGGCCAGGTCGTCCCGAACATCGGTGTCTATGACGACCCCGCGATCGCGTCCGATCCGTTGCTCAGTGTCTTCCGCGCGCAGCTCGAGCAATCGGTGCCGATGCCGATCACGCCGGCGATGCGTCTCGTGTGGACACCGTACGAGACGGCGCTCGGCGAGGTGATCGCCGGCCGCGTGGATCCCGGGACGCAGTTGCTCGCGACCGAGCGAGAGATCGCCGGCTACATCCTCGGCGCGCACAAATGACGAACGTGTTCGGTCAGCTGCGCGACTTCGCGATCGGTGCCGCGCTCGCGCTGCTGATCGCGACCATCGCGTTCGTCGCCGTGCGCAACAAGGAGCTCGCGGAGCGCCAGCTCGACCTCTCGACGCGTGCGGCGATCGCGATGGCCAGCGGCCGCGCGCTGCCGGATGTGCATGCGGTGCTGGTCAGCACGCCGACGCCGTCGGCCAAGCATCCATACCTGCGCCAGCGGAGGATCTTCGACGGCGAATCATGGCGGCCGCTCGTCGCTGGCAGCCACGCCGAAGCCAAGCTGATCTACGACGCGGCGAATCGGTTCGATCAGTTGCCGTTTCCATACGGGCTGCCGTTCTCCTCCGGGTTCTCGGAGCTGCTGCGCGACGGCACCGGGCGTGCGGTCACGGTCGTCCCGGCGCGCACTCCGGGCGCCCAGCTCGCGATCGCGGTGACACCCGAGGTTCCACCTGCGCCGTACCCGTTGCTCGTCGTGATCGGCCTGCTCGGCCTTGGAGCTGCGCTGTCGGCGGCAGGTGCGCTCGCGTCGGGTGCGAATGGGCGCGTCGCGCGTGCGGGCACCGTGTTCGCGATCTCGGTGCTCGCGATTCCCTGCGTGCTGTGGCAAGCGTGGATCGCGACGACCCTGGTTCTCCTGGTGGCCGGCGCGATCGCTCTTGCGCAGAGTGCGCGCGTCACCGATCGCGTCGCGAGCGGGATCCGCATCCACCGCGTCGCACTGAGCTTCCTCGCACCGGCGGCGATCCCGATGCTCGTGCTGGTCGCTGCCCCGTTCGTGATCGGACTCGTGCTGGGCTTCTACGACCACCACCACGGCTCGTGGGCGTACGTTGGCCTTCACAACTTCGGCGAGATCCTCTCGGGCGGAGGTCGCGCCCTCGATGACCCTCTCAACTTCTGGTTCATCTTCGGCGTCACCGTCCTGTGGACCGTCGCGAACGTCGCCTTTCACGTGGCGATTGGCGTCACGCTCGCTCTGTTGCTGTCGCGCACGTGGCTGCGTGGCAAGGGCGTGTTCCGGATGCTGTTCATCCTTCCGTGGGCGGTGCCGAACTACATCACCGCGTTGATCTGGAAGGGCATGTTCGACAGCGAGTACGGCGCGCTCAACCAGCTACTGGACTCCTTCGGTCTCGATAGCGTGTCGTGGTTCAGCTCGTGGGCCACGTCGTTCTCCGCGAACGTCATCACCAATACCTGGCTCGGCTTTCCCTTCATGATGGTCGTCGCGCTCGGCGCGCTCGAGACCATCCCGAAGGAGATCTACGAGGCCGCCGATGTCGACGGGGCGAGCCCGTGGCAGCGGTTCCGCCACATCACGCTGCCGCACCTGCGTCCCTCGCTCGGCCCCGCCGTCGCGCTCGGCTCGATCTGGACGTTCAATCAGTTCAACGTGATCTACCTCGTGTCTGCTGGTGCACCCGGCGGCTCGACGAACATCCTCGTGACCGATGCGTATCGCTGGGCGTTCGAGCGCGGTGAGCGCTACGGAATGGCGGCCGCGTACGCGACGATCATCTTTGGCATCCTCCTGCTGTGGACCGTGTTCGGAGCGCGGATCGTGCGGCGCAAGGATGACGAATCATGAGGTCACAGCGCCCTCGCCTGATCCTGACGATCCTGACGTACGCAGCGCTGATCGTGCTCGTCGCGGTCGTGCTCTACCCGGTGCTGCTCGTCTGCAAGAAGGCGTTCGAGCCGGGCCGGCAGTTCGCCATCTCGGCGTCCCCGATTCCGACGGACCTCACGCTCGATCATTTCGGCGAGCTCTTCACGACGCGCGGCGGGAACGGCGAGCTGCTGTTTCTCCGCCACGCGCTCAACTCGATCATCGTGGCGCTGCTGACCACGGTGGTCGGCGTCTCGCTGTCGTGCACCGCCGCATACGCCCTGTCGCGGTTCCGGTTCCCGGGCCGCAAGACCGGGTTGACGATGTTCCTCGTCGTCCAGATGTTCCCGGCGACGCTCCTCCTCCTCCCGCTCTACGTCATCCTCAACAAGCTCAACCTGCTCAACTCGATCTCCGGCCTCGTGCTCGTCTACTCGACGACTGCGATCCCATTCTGCGTGTGGACGCTCAAGGGCTACTTCGATTCGCTGCCGCGTGAGCTCGAGGAGGCTGCTCGGATCGATGGCGCATCGCCGTGGATGATCTTCCGCAAGATCATCTTGCCGCTGTCGCGCCCTGCCCTCGCAGTGACGGGCCTGTTCTCGTTCATGACCGCATGGAACGAGTTCATCATGGCGTCGACGTTCATGACCAACCAGACCCGGTACACGCTGCCAGTGCTGATCCAGTCGACCGTCACCGAGTTCTCCGCGGACTGGGGTCTGTTCGCCGCCGGCGCGGTCGTCACCTCGCTACCGGTGATGATCGCGTTCTACGTGCTGCAGAAGTATCTGGTGGGCGGACTGACCGCCGGCGCCGTGAAGGGCTGAGCGATCAGATATCGATCAGGCCGCCGGCGGGGGGCTTCTTCTTGCCGCCGCCGGTCGGTGGCCGCGCGGGTGTCGTTCCGCCGCCCGTGCTGCCGCCGCCGGAGCGCTTGATCAGCTCGACCTTGACGGTGACGTCACCCTCGATCTCGACCTTCTGCTCGATCGTCTTGTAGCCCGACGCTTTGACGACGACCTTCACTTCCTTCTTGCCGTCGCTTGGAAGCTCGAGCTCGGTCATTCCGCCGGTGATGTCTTTCCTGTCGACCGTGATCTTCGCGGTCGCCGCGACGGTGTCGGGCTTGACCTCGACGATGAGCTTCACCTTCTTGAGCGCGGGCGTCGCCGCGACGGTCGGCGTTGCCGAGCCAGAGCCCGCGCTGGCAGCCGGCTTGGTGCTCGTGGTCGCCGCGGAGCCCGAGCCGGTAGCGGCTGTCGTGGCGGTGGTCGGCGTGCTCGCGGTCGCGGCCGCGGAGCCGGAACCTGCGGCCGTGCCGGTCGTCGGCGTGGCAGTGGTCGCCGTGGCCGCCGGCTTGATCGCGGTGCTCGCGGATGCGGTGGGCGTCGGCGTTGCCTCGGCGGGATCCGCCGCCTTCACGTTGTTTCCCGTCGATGGCGATGCGGTCGCGTCCTCGGGGATCCCGACACCGAACAGCAGGCCGCAGAACACGCCGACCGCGAGGCCAGCCGACACGACGACGGGCACCGCGCGAGAGGTACCACTGCGTGCCGGGGTCGGACGCTGCGGCTGCTGCATCTGCTGCGGGGGCATCTGGCCCATCGGCTGCTGCGGGTGCTGCTGCATCGGCTGCATGCCGTGCATGCCCTGGTTCGGTGGATACGGGTTCGCCATCGGTTCTCCTTAGAACGTGCCGGCGACCGACAGGCCACTGGCTGAGGGTTGGACCCACGGCACGATGTCGACCTTGGACATCGTTGTGGCAGCCCGGCCGGCCGAGGAGGTCTCGGTCGCCTTCGCGTTACCCTTCCGGTACTTGAACATGTACCAGTAGGTCGTGAATCCGGCTGCCACCAGGGTCGTGCCGAGCATGATGTCGCTGAACAGGGCGTAGCTCTGGCCGCTCGCGCGCGCATCCTCGCGCTCGGCTCGGGTGGAGTCGGCGCCGACGAACGTCCCGTGCTCGCCGACGGCGAGGATGCCGCTGACGATGAACGCCCCGAACGCCACGACCGTGACACCTCCGCCGACGTACAGCGGCAGCTTGGACGGAGGGCTCGCCACGCCCGGCGTCTCGGTCTCGTCCTCGCTCCCGGGCTCGCGCGGCGGCGACACGACGATCTTTATCGGCTCGAGCGAGATCTTGCGCTCGGCCTCGGAGCCCGCCTCGACCTTGATGTCGAGATCCTTGGGCTGATAGCCGTCCGACGCGAACGAGAGCTTGTACGCCCCGGGCATGAACACCAGCGGCTCGTTGAACGGCGACGTTCCGAGCACCTCCCCCGCGACCGAGACGCTGGTGACATCGGGGTCGACCTGCAGCGTGACGAGTCCGACCTGCATCGACAGGTCGTCGTACTTGAGCTGCGCCTTCTTCTGGACGTCAGGCTTCACGCTGGACTTGGCGCCGATCACCCGGGCGAGGTGGCGCACCGCGAGATCGAGCTTGCCGAGCTTCTCCTCGACGGTCGCGAGATCGAAGTACAGATTGGGATCGTCGCCGATCTCGATCGCCTTCCCGTACGCGTTCGCGGCCTGCTCGTAGAACCCCTTCGCCTCGTCGAGCTTGTTGCGCCGGGTCGAGTAGTCGCCCTTCTGCGCGAGCTGCTGTGCGGCGGCCGCGAGCTTCTTCGCGAGCTTCGGATCCTTCGTCGCCTGCGCTGGATCGCCCTCGTCTACCGCGCCGCCTTCCGCGTCGACGTCGTCGGTCGGTGACTGCGCCAGCGCGCGCATCGACGGAATCACCGTCAGTCCTGCGAGCACGACGAGCGTGAGCCGGCGGCCACTCATGCGAGCAATGATACTACGAGTAGCCCGTCGATGACTGCGTAGTCAGGTATCGTCGCGCGGCGATGGCGACCGACGACGAGCTCGCGCAGACCGCAACGGCGCCGGCGAAACCTTCGACGATCGCCGCCCCCCCGCGCGCGATGATCGGGCGATTCCGGATCGAAGGGATCCTGGGGCAAGGCGGCATGGGGGTCGTACACGCTGCGTTCGATCCCGAGCTCGAGCGAAAGATCGCGCTGAAAGTTCTGCGCAAGGCGGGGAACGATGATGCGCGTGCTCGCCTGCTGCGAGAAGCACGCGCGATGGCGAAGCTGTCGCATCCGAATGTGATCAACGTCTTCGACGTTGGCTCGGCTGACGGAGAGGACTTCGTGGCGATGGAGCTCGTGGACGGCGGCACGCTGGGTGACTGGCTTGGCCACAAGCAGCGCGACACGAGCACGATCGTCGCCGCGTTCGTCGCCGCGGGGCACGGCCTCGCCGCAGCTCACGCAGCAGGTCTCGTGCATCGCGACTTCAAGCCGAGCAACGTGCTGCGCAGCCACGCGGGGAAGATCGTCGTGACGGATTTCGGTCTCGCGCGCGCAGACCAGATCGACGACGGCGCGCGAGCATCGAGCAGTGAGCCGACGAGCGAGAGCACGCGCACGCGCACCGGTGCGATCCTCGGCACGCCGGCGTACATGGCCCCCGAGCAGTGGACCGGCGGCCCGATCGCGGCGACCACGGATCAGTTCGCGTTCTGCGTCGCGCTGTGGGAGGCACTCGCTCGTGAACGACCCTATCGGGGCGAGACGCTCGAGGAGCTCAGGACGGCCGTGCTCACCAGCACTCCGCGCGCGATCGACAAGATCCCGCGACCTCTCCGCGCGATCCTCCGTCGTGGACTCGAGCGCGAGGGGGCGCAGCGCTGGCCGAGCATGCAAGCTCTGCTTGCCGCGCTCGACGGCGTCGGTCGCCGTCGCAGGCATTGGACCGCGCTCGCGGCCGGCGTCGGCGTCCTCGGGATCCTGACGATCGCGGTGTTCGCGTCGCGCGATCGTGCGGGCGACGACTGTTCGCCCCCCGCGCTGGATCCATCGCGCGTCTGGAGCACCAGTCGTGCGAGCGCACTCGCGCTGCGCGCCCCCGAGGCCGCAAACCTCGTCGCAAGCGACATCGCGGAGTGGGAGGCGCTGCGCTCGCGCACGTGCGCCGCCGTGCCCGAGCTGCGGCCGGCAAAGCTCGCCTGCCTCGACGCCACACTTTCCCGGATCGATGACGCGCTCGCCTCCGCACTTATCCACGCAGTCGGTGTCGACGCCGATGACCTCGCTGACGAGCTCGTCGATCCCGCGATGTGCGATCGCGCGTCACCGCCCCGCGTAGCACCGATGACGCCCGAGCTCTCGCTCGCCTTCAAGTGGTTGCGCTACGCGGCGCGCGATGATTCGCCCATGACGAGCGAGGAGCTCGCGAGCGCCGGACGCGTGGCATCCCCGTGTGCCCGCGCCATCAGGATGCTGGACGACGGAGTGCTGCAACGGATGGATGTCGGGGGGTGGCTGCGGGGTTTCGCCACACTGCGGGATCTCGGGACGAGCTGCGAGGACGACAAGGTCGGGGCCGCCATCGCACTTCGAGCAGCCGAATTCGACGACGATCCGAAGCTAGCGGAGGCCGCGGTCTCGAAGTTCCCACAGGCGGACGTGCGTGCCGCCTACGAGGTCCTTCACGCACGACGATCGGCCCAGAGGAAGCAGTGGGATCCTGCGTTCACCCACTTCACGCAGGCGATCGAGCTCTACGGCGTCCGAGGCCGAGTCCGGGCCCAGGTCAAGCTCGTCGTCGAGCTCTCTCGGCTCCTGCGCCAGCGCGGTCTGCCCGAGGACATCACGAGGATCGTGCAACTGTCGCAGCACTGGCTGCGGAGAGCACGCGGAGCAGACCGGGTCGAGCTCGAGAAGCAGGTGCTGTACGCGCGCTGGCAGCTCGGAGACGTTGCGCGCTCGGATCTCGAGCTCGAACGACTCCATGCAACAGCGGAACTGGCAAACGCTGGCTTCTGGGACTGGGGCACCGACGAGATGATCGGCGTCACCGGCGAGGTGGTCGACGATGCCGGTGCGCCGGTCGCGAACGCAATGGTGAGCAGCGGCGCGCCACTGGTCAGTGACTCCGCGACGGCCGCGGTCCCGCACCACACCGTGGGCCGTTGGACGACGCGCACGGACGCTGACGGCAGGTTTTCCCTCGTCCTGGCGCGGGGCACGATCATCGCGCAGTCGGGCGTCCTGCGCTCCTCCGCGACCGCGGTGTCACCTCGCGTTCGCCTGATCGTGAGAGCCACAGGTCGGGTCGAAGGGACCGTCGCACTCGGGACCACGCCCGCAAGCCGGATCTGGGTCGTCGGGCGTCCCGGGTCGGGAGAGTCGGCACGCGGCGCCATGTTCGTCGCCCCCGTGCGAGGGGATGGTTCGTTTTCGCTCGACGGGGTACCCCGCGGTCCGCTGGTGCTCGGCGCGGTCGAGACGGGCGTGCTCGAGGTGGGAGGGCGACCGCAGTCCACCGTGGTGAGCTCAGAGCCCCGCGGCGGGATTGCGCTCGCGCTGACACCGCCTCTCTACGTGATCGGCCGGACTGCAGACCTCGTCGGTCCCGAGTATGCGTCCCTCTGGCTGTTCTCGGACTTCCAGCCCGGGAGCCAGCCTTCCTACAAATTGATCCTGGAGCAGGCGAGGCGAGCAGACACGTTCCGCTCGCTGTCTGCGCTGAGAGCCGATCAGTCGCACGTGCCGCCCGCCCTCGTCGACACGGTCCATACGGACGACATGTTCGGGACATTCTCCGATCGGCCGGAGGGCATCGTCGTCGTGTGCGGCGTCGGCTACGCCAGGAAACAGTTCGCCAGCGCCGCGTTGATGGATCTTGGTGACGAGTTCATGGACCAGGCAGTCGCTTGCACGCGCGTCGCCGTCGGTCAGTCGATCGTCACGCTCTCCCTGCCGCCGCTTCGCAAGTTCGAGAAAAAGTAAGCGAGACGGCGCACCGCCAGCTACGGCTCGGGCCGGCGGCCGGCCGCGCCCAGCTTCGCGATGTACTCGAGCGAGCGGAGTGGCTTGCCGACGAGGCTCGTGATCATCGAGATCAAGGCATCGCGGCCGGCGGTCCGGTCTCCCGGCGCGAACCGCGGATCGGCGTCCAGAGCGCGCGCCGCCGACGGCGACTCGAAGTCGAGCACGGCACGCAGGTACGCCCGGGTCGCGTCATCGAGCGGTCGGATGCCCGGGCCGCGGCTGCTGCCGGCACACCGCCGGCAGATCGCGCCGCCGCGCAGCGGATCGAACACCGCACCCGTCGCGAGGTCGGGCTCCCCACACGCGGCGCATTGCTCGAGTGCCGGGCGATGGCCGGCGAGATCGAGCAGTGCGAGCTCCACGGATCGCAGCGCGGCCGGCGAGGGTCCGTGCTCGGCGAGGCTGTCCCACAACGCGACGATCAGCTCGAGAGCGTGAGGCTCGGGGGTCTCGAGCGGCAACATCGCGCCGACCAGCTCGGCCACGTAGCTCGCGTGAGCGACCGCGAAGACATTGCTCGAGAGATGCGTCCAGTCGCGCACGACGTCTGCGCCTTCGAGCGACCACAGATCGCCGCGCGGTGGACGGCCGAGCTGGAACCGGCCGAGCACGAGCAGTGACAGCGCGCCCGCGAACCGGACCTTGGATCTGCGAGCACCGCGCGCGACCGCAGACACCCGGCCGAGCGAGTCGGTGTACAGCACGACCAGCAGATCGGATTCGCGCAGCGGTGTCGTTCGCAGCACGACACCCAGCGGCTCGGTCGACACATCGATAGCCTACCGCGACCCGGTGTGGCCGTCCGAGCTGCCCGCAGTCGACACGATCTCGGCGACGGTGGGCATCGGCACGCTTCAGGGGATGCCCCCCGGCGCATCGATGATTCACGACAACATCGTCGTCGAGCTCGAGTAGCTCCCTTGACTCAGGCTAGCTGATCAACGGACTCGACGAGATCGGCCTGCGTCACACCGTCGCCGCTCGAGCTCGGGCGCCGCATCAGATACGAGAGCGTCAGCGTGGCAGCGATCAGCAGGATCACGATCGCGAGCGTCAACCCGCCCTGGCGCGCCGAGCGATCCTCGCGATCCTGCAGGATCAGCGGCAGGAACGAGCGGCGGGCTGCCGGCTCCAGGGAACGCGACGCGCGATCCTCGAGCTCGCGCTCGGCGAGATCCGGATCGGAGTCGTCGATGACGAGGCTCGGGACGATCCGTGCAGTCGATGATCGCGAGCGCGCGAGCGACTGCGCGGAGGCATTGATGCGCCACGGCACCGTCGGTGCGACCGCGACCGGCATCTTCGGCGACCAGGTCTGACCGGGCTCGAGGACCACAGGCTCTGCTTCGATCTCTACGGCAACGTTGATCGTCGCATCGATCGCCTGCGCCGCGACGACATCGCCGACGGGCTCGGGCTCGCTCGCATCAACCGCCGTGGCGGCTGCGATCTCGACCGACTCGGGCTGCGTGACGACAGGCGTCGGATGGAACGGCGTGCCCGTCGCCATGTCGCGACGCTTGCCGCGACCCTTGCCGGTGCCTTTCTTCGACTTCTTCTTCTTGGTGTCGGCGGGTGCCAGCTCGGCGACCTCGACGACCTCGACGACCTCGATCCCGACCGGCGCGGCGTGGGTCTCGACAGGCTCGAGCGCGGGCTTGACGACGTCAGGCAGCGATTCGCTGACCGGGAGATCGTCAATGCTTCCGGCGGCGAACGACAGCGCGCTGGCAGGCGGCGCAGACATGCGCGCTGCCTGCGGCGCGAGCTCCGACATCGAGTCGACGAACGCGCGGGCGGCGGGGCCCGCGGTCACCGGTGACACATCGAGTG
>JACCQV010000856.1 GCA_013813945.1 Deltaproteobacteria bacterium
GCGGTGACCAGCTGTGCGTGAGCGCACAGCGTGGTCCCGGCATCGACGGCCTGGTGGGCCTCGACGCACGCGGATCCACTCAGCAGCGCAACGAGCACGAGCTGGCGGGTGGTCATGGAGGAGGTTCGAGCAGGCCGCGTGCCGGCCCTCGCGCGAGCTCCTCTGATCTCAGCGGCAGCCGAACGCGCGCAGCATGCCGTCGGGGCCCGACGTGAAGACCGTCTCCCCGGCCGCGTCGACGCCGAGCCCGATCGGCTCGGGAATCGAGAGCATCGCGATCGGCTCGGCGGTCGTCGCGCTCCACAAGCGGAGCGTGCCTTCCTGCCCGACGGTCGCGAACACGTCGCGTCCGAGCATCGCAGCATCGATCGCGAGATGACCGGGCACCTCGCGAACGATCGGCTCGCTGGTCTCGAGCGCCTTGGGCTGGAGCACCGCAACGAAGTCATCGCCCGCTGCAGCCATCCGCGTGACGTAGGGATCGATCGCGACCGCGTGGACGTGCGCCGTCATTGCCATGTCGGACCACGACTCGATCACCTCGTTCGGCGCCGACATCACACGGCGCTCGATCATCGGCACGCCGTACCAGTGACCGGCGGTGAACAGCACACCACCATGGCCGTAGACGACCGAGCGAACGCCCCACAACGTCGTGGTCAGCGGGTTGCCGATCGCGCCTGTGCTGCGGTCGATGATCTGGACGTCCGGGTAGAGCGACCCTCGCGCCACGGCCGCCTGCTCTGCGTGCTCGCTGACAGCAACCACCTCGAGGGGGACGTTGGCGACGGGGATGGTCCGCATCGCGCGGGCATCCGAGAGCCGCCACTCGCTGAGCCGCCCCTCGCGATCGGCGCCGAGCACCTGACCATCGGAGCTGAACGCGATCGCGTCGACGACAACACCGGTGTCATCGAGAAATGGTGTGCCGTAGCTCGGCGAGCTGCCGTTGACATCCCATTGCTTGACGCTGCCGTCGGCGGAGCCGAGGACGATCGTCGAGCCACCCACCGCGATCGAGGTCACCGGCCCGTGCTGGTTGCTCGTCGCCCATAGCTGGCGGAGCGAGCCACCGTCGGCCACGCAGCGTTCGATCGCTGACTGCTCCGTCGGGGGATCGATCGGCGGATCGTCCTTGCCTCCATCGGTTCCGCACGCCGCGACCAGCACCAGCAGTCCATGTCTCATCTGCATGCGCGCACTCTAGCTGTACGCGCGTCGAGCACAATCCGTATTGTTGGAACGTGATTGTACGGATAATCTGAATCATGCTTCCGGACCTCGAGTCGTTGCGATGCTTCGATGCCGCGGCCACTCACCTCAGCTTCCGGATCGCGGCGAAGGCGGTCGCGCTGTCTCCGGCGGCGTTCGGCGATCGAATCAAGCGCCTCGAAGATCAGCTCGCGGCGCCCCTGTTCGCACGCACGACCCGCCGGGTCGCACTGACGCCCGCCGGGCACCGCCTCCTCGTCCAGGCCCGCCGCGTGCTCGACGAAGCAGGCCGCTGCCAGCACGTCGTGCGCGATGATGCCGCACCGATCCCCTACGAGCTGACGATCGGCACACGCTTCGAGCTCGGGCTGTCGTGGCTGACGCCGGCGCTGCGCCCGCTCCAGGCAGAGCGTCCCGAACGCACCTTGCACCTGGTCTTCGGTGACAGCGCGGATCTGCTCGCCCGCGCGCGCAATGCCGTGCTCGACGCACTGGTCACCAGCGCGCGGCTGACCGGAGGCAACCTCGCGTACGAGCTGCTCCACACCGAGGACTACGTGTTCGTTGGCGGCAGCGGCCTCGTCGGCCGCAAACCCCTCGCCCGCAGCGCGGATGCCGCGCAGCACACGCTGCTCGATGTCGCGCCCGATCTGCCTCTGTTCCGCTACTTCCTCGACGCCCGCCGCGGCCACGACGAGACCGCGTGGACGTTCTCGAAGCTCGAGTATCTGGGCACGATCGGTGCGATCCGGCTTCGCGTGCTCCAGGGAGCCGGCGTCGCGGTACTGCCGCGCTACTTCGTCGCAGGTGATCTTCGGGCACGCCGGTTGGTCCGGCTCGTCCCGCGCACCGCCCTGCAGCGCGACGCGTTCCGACTGATCTGGCGGGCGAATCATCCACGCGAGGCAGAGCTGCGGGTGCTCGCCGCGGATCTCTCGCGCCTGCCGCTCGCGTAAGATGAGCGGGTGAGCCGAACGCTCGGGCAGCTCGTCGAGGCGGAGCAGATCGTGCCGTGGCTCGCGGACAACGTTGCGCACATCAACAAGGCGTCCGGCAAGGGAGCGAAGGAGACCTCGAAGCTCGTGAAGCTCGCCGTCTCGTGCAACACGTGCCAGGCGACCAAGACGTGCTGCTGGTCGCTCGTCGTTGCGCGGCTCTACGAGGGGCTGCTCGTCGCCGCAACGCTGCGCGCGAGTGCACGCGATACGCCCGAGCTTCGCGAGCAGCTGCGGATCCGAGCGGAAGCGATGGAGGCATCGAGTCCGTACGACTGGCGCACGCCGTGCCTGTTCCTCGACGGCAAGGAGCGCTGCACGGTCTACGACGTCCGCCCGACCTCGTGCGGCGCGCTCTACGTCTACACGCCCCCGGAGCTGTGCACGACGCGCGACAGGGAGATCAAGGCGTACGTCGCTGCCAACGAGCTCGCGGCCGCGACCGAGCTCGAGGAGGCGTTTCGCCAGCGCCTGTCGTTGCGCCAGAAGGTAGGCCGCCGGTACCTCGGAGTGTTGCCGCGGATGGTGCTGGTCTCGCTCGAAGCGTGGGACCGCGACGATTTCCGCGACTACCTGCGTCAGCTGCCGTGGCCGAGCGACGCGGACATCGCGCGCTGGTCACCGGCGTAGCTCGCTAGGCGGCGGAGTCTCTGTACTGCTTGCGGATCATGGCGAGCGCCGCGGTTGCGACCGCGAGCAGGCCCGGGATGATCATCGCGTACCACAGGCCAATGCCCGTGATGTTGCGGACCTTCGTCGAGCCGAACAGCATCACGACCGCGAGCACACCGAGCATTCCGGCGAGGAACGACCAGCCGGCGCGGCTCTTCTCGAGCGACTTCCACACGAGCAGGTCCAGCATCACGCCGACCAGCCCGAGCGCGACGGGCAACACGATGTGGAGGCCCTTGTTGTAGCCGGCCGCGGCACCGATGAAGGCCGCGATGCTCATCAGGAGTGCCAGCGCATGCCCCACGATCCGGGGCCGGAACACGGCGGCACATGCGGCCAGCGCGGTCAGGCCGCTGAACGCGGCGAAGGCGATCCGCACCGAGCTGATCTCCGCGTCGCTGACGGGGCCGTGGATCGCGGCGCGATCGGCGAAGTACGCACCCGACAAGAAAATGAACGCCGCGTTGAGGACGACCGTGACGACCGCGATGATGATCGCGATCTGGGTCACCTTGCGCGGATCAACGTCGTCAGCCATCGCTGATGAGCATGCGCTACTTGCGCTTCTTGAACAAGGAGCCCCAGAACCCCTGCTTCTCGGGCTGCGGCTGGCGCGGGGCCGCGGGCGGCGGCGCCAGGGGAGCGGTGCTCGGTCGCGGGGCCGGTGTCGAGGGAACGCTCGGATACGGCTGAGGGTCCATCGGACCGGACTGGGAGATGGTCATCGACATCGAGCTGCCGGGCTCGGCATCGAGCGAGACCTGCGTCTCCTCGATCTCCTTCGCGTACTCCTTGCGGAACAGCTGGCGCATGAACTGCCGCAGCTCCTTCGGATCGAAGCGGTAGCCGGCGATCAGCGAGTCGAGATCCGCAGCGAGGTGCGCCGCACTCTGATAACGATCCGCGACGTCGCGCGCGAGCGCCTTGAGGCTGATCGCGTCGAGCTCGGGCGTCACGCGGCGGTTGAAGTTCGATGGTGGCTGGACCTCGGCCTTGCGCACCTTCTCCATCAACGCGAACTCGGTGTCGCCGCGGAACAGCTTCTCGGTCGTCAGCATCTCGTGAAGGATGATGCCGGCGGAGAAGACGTCGGTGCGCGCATCGAGCGGCATGCCGCGGATCTGCTCCGGCGACATGTAGCTGAACTTCCCCTTGAGAATTCCGATCTCGCTCGTGAACTTCATCAGTGCCTGAGCGATGCCGAAATCGAGGAGCTTGACGTCACCGTCGTACGACAACCGAACGTTGGACGGTGAAACGTCGCGGTTGACGATGTTGAGCGGCCGGCCGTCCGTATCGGCGAGCGTGTGCGCGAAGTGCAGGCCCTCGGCGATCCGGGCGGCGATGAAGACCGCGTGCGGCACCGGGATGCGCTGCTGCGTCTCCTGACACCGGCGAAGGACCTGGGTGAGGTCGCGACCGGCGACGTACTCCATCGTGATGAAGTGACGCCCCTCGTGCTGTCCGATCTCGACGGTCTCGACGATGCAGCGGTTCTTGAGCACCATCGCGAGCTTTCCCTCGCGGTGGAACATGTCGATGAACCGCGCTTCGCGCGCGAGCTGCGGCCGCATGACCTTGACTGCGTAGAGCCGCTTCGTCCCGGCCTGTGGCTTGGCGCGATAGACCTCGGCCATGCCGCCGCG
>JACCQV010000865.1 GCA_013813945.1 Deltaproteobacteria bacterium
GACGAGCTCGTAGTCGGTCACCTGCGTGACATCGAGCTTGTCCGCGAGCTTCGCGGTCATCGTGGCCTGCCACTTCGCACCGACGCCGACCGGCTCCTTCGGGAGGGCCGGGAACGTCGGCAGCGTGAGGCGGATCAGCTCGAGCGCGCCCGCGGACATGTCCGTCGGCTTCTCGACCCGCATCGTGGTCTCGCCGATCGATCCGTTGGCGCCGAGGGAGGAGGAGATCGTCAGGCCGGCAAGCGAGCCGAGCACGACGCGGAACTTCTCGGCTGGAATCTGCGAGCCGGTGACGTCACGCGCGTCGGTGGTGGTGACGTTGAGCGTATAGCTCGCGTTGCCTTCGGCATCGACGGCCTTGGCCTCCGACTCGCCGGTGAGCACGATCGTCGGGACGATCTGATCCTGCGAGGTGCCGTTCTCCGTCTGCTTCGCGGCGAAGTCCATCGCGACCTCGACCTGCTGCTTGTCACCGGACTTGGCGGAGTAGCGCAGCGGCGCCTTCTTGCCCTTGCCGGCGGAGACGAGCTTGACGGTGACGGGCGCCGCAGGAATCCTGACCTCGACCGGACCGGCCGGCTCGGGCGGCTTCACGGGCTCGGTGGGTGCAGGCTCCGCCTTGGCGACGGGCGCAGGAGGTTCGTCCGCCGGCAACGGCGTCGTCGGCGGTGGGCTGGACTTGCCACCACACGCGGTGACGACGGCGATCAGGAGGATGGAGAGGCGAGACATGCACGGACACTAGTACGGGGATCCGCCAGAGTCGAGACGGGGAAGGACGAGTGGGCGCATGCTGCGCACAGAGGGATTGATCGCCCACCTCGACGATCGTTCATGGGTTTTGATCGCTGGGCGGGCCACTCGGAGGCTGACTGCCTGCTCCTCACGGAGTCTGACAACGGCACGGCGGGTGCTTGTGTAACTACGCGAGCCCCCATTGAAAACCAAGATCGACATCGTCGAAGCGTCCGAGCCCGTGTTCGACGGCACCTCGCAGCTGTGCCAGGCCGAGATCAGCCAGCTCCTCGCCAGCGCCGCGATCAAGTGTGTGGAGCTTGACATCGATGTCGATACGTTCATGCGAGGAGCGTGGTCCGCCTATGTGGAAGCGCGACCCGGGATGCGGGAGCGACTCGAGGAGCTGCAGCTCGCCCGCCACCTCGCGTATATGCGCCACAAGGGGCGGATGGACGCGGCCTAGATCGTCGGCAGGAACTCGACGCCGATGAACGGAATGATCGGTAGCCCCGGAATGTCCTCGTCGGCACCGAGCTCGAAGTTGAATTCGCGCCCCTCGATGTTGCCGCGGTTCGTGACGTTCTGGATGTCGATGTAGAGGTTGATGTCGCCCCAGCAGCGACGCCAGCGGCGATCGGCGCGCAGGTCGAGCGAGACGTAGGTCGGCAGATTCGCGCCCCACGGATCTTGATGCACCGTCCCGGAGAGCCGGTCGTACGTCGTCGGGCTGTACGGATTTCCCGACACGACCTGGAGCCGCGCGCCGAACCGCCAGTTCGTGAGCTTCTTCGAGACCGCGATCTGGAGGTTGTGACGCTGGTCGAGCTCGAACGGTCGCCACGGCGTACCGGTGCGTGAGATGTCGGTCGCGCGCGGGTCGTCGGTGCGCTGCGAGATCGCGAACGTGTACGACAGCATCGTGAACCACGAGCCGACGTTGCGCTTGATCATCACCTCTGCGCCGCCGCTGCGCGAACGTCCAATGTTCTCGCGATAGACCGCGAACCCGAGCTGCTTCTCGAGGAGGAGCTCGAACGTGGGACCGAGGCCGCCGAGGTTCGGTTCAGGTGCGTCGCCGCCCGGCCGCGGGTTGCGGAGGCGAATGCCGATCTGCTGACCGTAGTGGAAGAAGCCGGTGACGGATGTGGTGATCTCGTGCGGCAGCTTCGCATCGACGCCGAGCGAGAGCTGATCGACGTACGAGCTGTCGAGCTCGATGTTGCCGCTCTCCGAATCGACATCGCCCGGCGTCGGAGGCTGGTGATAGCGCCCGATCGACTGTCGCATCGTCAGCTCGGGCGATAGCTGTTGATGGATGTTGAGTCGCGGATCGACGACCAGCTCGCCGGTCAGGCCATAGACCTCGGCACGCACGCCCGGCTTGAGGGCAAACCGCTCGCCGTCGAGCTTGTACCGGACCTCGGTCCACAGCGCGATGTCGGTCCACGCGAGCGTGGAGGTCCCGCGGATCTCATCGGCCTCGGGGTCGGTGAAGTTGACCTGCGTCGGGGCGAGGTAGCCGGAGCTCAGCTCGGCGCCACCGCGCAGGTGGCCCCAGCGAACGTCGCGCGTGAGCTCTGCGCGAATGCCGCCGGGATAGGTCGGGCGCGCGAACTGCTGGCCCTCTTCCTTGTCATCGAAGCTCAACCGGTTGAGGCCGAGCCACGGCACGACGTGCAGCGTGGTCGGTCCCCATTGCCGGTGCATCGGTGCGGCGAGCCGCAGGAATGTCGATGTCAGGCTGATCTGATCGCTCGCGACGCGGTCGATCGATCCGAAGATCATCGGCGAGATCCGACCGCCCTTGCGCGGATCTCCCCAGCTCGTGCGGATCTGGTAGTCCCAGTAGCTCGGCAGCGGGACGTCTTCCTCGACGAACGGATCGATGACGGCGTCGAAGTAGCTGCGGCGCAGCCCCACGATGATCCCGCCTTTCCCCGGTAGCGGTCCCTCGAATTGCACGGACGAGTCGAGCAGCCCGATCGATCCGCCCATGCGCCAGCGATCGCGGCGCGGTTCGCGGGTGGCGAGCGTCACGAGGCCACCCTGGGCCCGACCGTACGACGCATCGAAGCCGCCGGAGGTCAGCTTGATATCGGAGAGCATGCCGCCCGGGTAGAACGAGGTCACTCCGCCGAAATGGAACGCGAGCGGGACTTCGATCCCGTCGAGAAACACCGCCGTGTCGCGGGGAGACATTCCGCGCAGCACGATCCCGCCGAACGAGTACGGGATCCGCGCAACTCCGGGGAGGATCTGGATCGCGCGGAGGATGTCGTTGCCGGCGCCGGGGATGACCCGGATCTCGTCCGCTGTCAGTGCGTACGAGAGCGGCTTGGTCTCCTCGGGCGCCCGGCCCGAAACCTCGATCACCTCTCCGCTGGAACCTGCGCGGAGCTCGACGCGGAACACCGCGTCGTCGCGAGGGACCTTGATCGTCCTCGCGATGAAGCCGCTTGCGGCAATCGTGAGCTCGCGATCGCGATCATCGATGATGATCGTGAAGTAGCCGTCGAGGTCGGTGACGGCGATGTCGCCGCGCTCGCCGAGCACGGACGCGCCCTCGATCGGGGTCGGGGAGCCTTGCTCCGTGACGACGCCGCGGATCGTGCGCGGTGCCGCGAGCGCCGTGCCGCTGATCGCGAACACGATCGCGAATGCGACCGTGGCCACGAAGCGATCACCCATCCGTGGGGATGAGACCACGGAGTGGGGTGGTTACTCGGTGACGGTGACCTTGATCATCTTGACGGGCGTCTTCGGGCGGTCGTTGCCGTCCGTCTGCGCCGTCTCGATCTTCTTGACGATGTCGAGGCCCGACGTGACCTTGCCGAACACCGGGTGCTTCGACGGGCCCGGGGTGAACCAGTCGAGGCGGTCGTTGTGGACCGTGTTGATGAAGAACTGGGCGCCGCCCGAGTTGGGGCGGCCGGTGTTCGCCATCGACAGCGTGCCCGGCTCGTTCGAGATCTTGTGGGCGGGCGGGTGCTCGTCCTGGATCTTGCCGAACGGCGAGTCGCCGGTGCCACAGCGCGGGCTGTTCGGATCCTTGGAGAACTCACATCCGAACTGGATCATGAAGTTCTGGATGATCCGGTGGAAGTGCAGCCCGTCGTAGAAGCCTTGCTTCACGAGCTTGACGAAGTTGCCGGCCGTGATCGGCATCTTGTCCTGATAGATCTCGGCCGTGAAAGAGCCGAGCGTGGTCTCGAAGGTCGCGGTCGGATTCGCCATGCGCGGAGTGTTATCACGCCGCCCGCGCGCTGGCACGGGAGTGGGGTTACGACATGCTGTCGATCGCGAGCGCGATCATCGCGATCAGCTTCTGTGCTTCGGCGTTCTCGACGTTGGCCATGATGAACTCGTGGAGGGGCAGCTGTGCTTCCTCGAGGCGGACCAAGGGCTCGCCGCGGGCGGCGGCGTCGAGGTCCTCGTAGGACAGCGTCCGGACGCGGCCGCCGTTGCGCTGGAAACACTGCGCGACGAGCGCGCAATGGAAGATCACGTTGACGATCGCTTCGGCTCCGCCGAGGTCGCGCTCGTGGGCGCTGATGAACTGAGCGACCGGGGTCTGGCTCTGGACGAACCCACCGACGAGGACGGCCGAGTAGTTCGGATCACTCATCTTCTTGCCCGCCTCTGCGACGACGGCGGCAACCTGGTCCTTGCTCAGCTTCATGAGATCTCCACCGGCTTGATCGGGGGGCGTGACGACGCGAACCGACATAACGCCTCGGCGGTCAGCGCCGCAACGTCTGCAGCGAGATTGGTGCAGAAGGCCTTGCGCGCGGGCCCCATGAAATCGCCGTGAGGCCGGACAAGCGAGTCGCACACGATGTCGGGTGCGGCCTGCGCGGCGAACATCCGGGTGCGCCATGCGTCCTGATACCAGCCCACGGCAGAGCGCAGCTCGGGGGTGACGCCACCGGTCGGGCTCGGATCGCCGAGCAGTTCGCCGAGCACCTGTTCGCCGGCGCGAATGGCGCCGCACGTGCCCTTGCCGGTGATCCCGCCGCGGCGCAGGGCCTGATAGGCGGGCGTCGGCAGGCCAAAGGTCTCGGCGAGCGCTATGCCGCAGCTGCGATGCGGCGTGCGTGTTCCCTCGTAGAGAATGAACGCTGTGTCGCGTGCGGTAGCGACGTACGCGGCCTCGTCGGCCGAGAGCTCTCGCTCGCTGGACTCGGCCATGGTGTGATGCTACTGCCCTGAGAGGCGCTCGTCGAGAATCGTGCAACCTCCACTGATCCCTGGCGGCATGCCGGCGCTGCGGCGCGGCGTGATGGTGAGTGTGCTGCTGCACGCCGTCGTGCTCGTGACAGGCGCGCTCGTGTTCGACGGGACACGTGAGACCCAACCCGAGATCGTTGACATCGAGGTCGCGCCCCCGCCACCCGAGGCCGAGGCGCTGCCCGCCGAGGTCGCCCGCAAGCTCGACGAGGCGCTGGCAGCGACCCAGGATCTGCTCGACAAGGCTGCCGCGGACCAGCAGGCGGCGGTGCCGGACGGGGAAGCGTTCGCGATCGACGCGGGGGTCCCGGATGC
>JACCQV010000871.1 GCA_013813945.1 Deltaproteobacteria bacterium
GCGTTCGCCTTCCTCGTACCAGACCTGCGAGATCGCGTCACCGTCGCGCGATCCTTGCGACGAGTGGCGGCGCGCGCGTGCCGACACCGACGGTTCGATCACGCCCGCGACGGGACGCTGCAGGGAATCCGACGACGCTCCGCCGACGATCGGAACTCCGACCTTGGGCGTCCCCGTGCTCCGGCGCGCCGGGACCTCGGGCTCGACGACCGCGGCGGCGACCGGCTCGGCCTTCGGCAACGGAGGTAGCCCCGGCTGAGGCAGGGGCGGCAGGGAGCCATCCTCGGTGACGCCGAGTCGCTGCATGATCCGGGACACCGACGGCGGCGGCACGCTCTCGCGGCGGCGCGCGACCGAGTCCTCCATCACCTCGCCGGTCTCGAGCCCGCGCTTGAGGCCCTCGACCATCCGCGACGTCGTCGCGAATCGATTGTCGGGATCCTTCGCGAGCATCTTCGCGACGGCCGCTTCCATCCACAACGGCACGCCCGGCCGGCGCGTTGGCAGCGGAACCGGAGTCTCGGTGACCTGCTTGGTCAGGATGTCGAACACGCGACTGCCGTTGAACGGCGGCGCGCCCGTGAGCATCTCGTACGCGACGCAGCCCAGCTGATAAATATCTGCGCGCCGATCGATCCGATCGCCGCGCGCCTGCTCGGGCGACATGTAGCGCGGATCGCCGAACGTCATGCCGAGGCTCGTCGACGGCGCCTGCGTGTCAGTCTCCACGAGCTTCGCGAGGCCGAAGTCGAGCAGCTTGACGAAGTTCGCCTTGCCGCGGCGCTGCGTCAGGTAAATGTTGCGCGGCCGCAGGTCGCGATGGACGTAGCCGATCGCGTGCGCCTCCATCAGCGCCTCGCCGACCTGAATGAGAATGTCCGCCGCGCGCTCGACGGAGAGCTGCTTCTCGCGCGCGAGCACGCCATCGAGCGTCTCGCCCTCGAGCAGCTCCATCGCGAGGTAGAGCCGGCCGTCGGGCGTGCGCCCGAAATCGTGGATCTCGACGATGTGCTCGTTGTCGATGTCGGCGACGGTCGTCGCCTCGCGCCGGAATCGCTCGACTGCCAGGTCATCCCGCGACAGCTCGTTGTGCAGCACCTTGATCGCGACGCGGCGACGCAAGGTCACGTGCTCCGCGCGATAGATCGTCCCCGATCCACCCTGGCCGAGCAGCTCCTGGACCTGGAACCGCTCACCGAGCAACTTGCCGACCAGCGCGTCCGCAATCGACTCGCGCACCTTGGGCCGGCCGCAGCTCGGGCAGAATAACGCCGTTTCGGCGTACCCGTGGTTACAGCCAGCGCAGGTGATCGTCGCGGTCATGTCATGTGCGGGCATAGGTGCGTCTTGACGGACGACCTGCGGAAATCATAGCCCGGGGACGGGCCGCGCGCCCGTCCAAGGCGCGTTTCAGGTGTCGGTGCCAGAAGGCGGCTTGGACCGCCACAGAGCCTCGGCCAGCTCGGCCTCCGTGACCAGGCCCTTGGCGGTCAGCACGTGGATCAGGGCGGTCAGGCGAGCCTCGAGGTCATCGGTCCCGACCGCCTGCTGGAGCGCCGAGATCGGGATCTGGGCGGTTACCGAGACCTCGGAATCGGTCTCGATGTTCTGAAGCTTGCCCTTCGAGGTGATGAACATCGTGGTCGAACCCGGGCGGCTGATGATCCCGGTGTTGATCTGGCGGTAGCCCTTCGCCACGAGCTCGTCGATCGCGGACAGCGGGAGTGCGTTGACCTCGATCTCGCAGTGCGAGAGCTGCTCGACCTCGGCGACCGCCGCGGTGTCGGTCGGATCGGCCATCGCGAGGCGAAGGATCCGAGCGGTACCCTCGGTATGGACCCCGAGCGGGAGCACCCGGAGTCGGGCGCAGACGTCACGCGCGAGGAGCCGAAGTGCGTCGGTGTCGATCTGGATGCCGGCGGGATCGATCAGAGGGATTCGCGTCTGCTTGCGGATCGCCCCGATCAGGGCGACCTCGTCAACGCCGATCTCCTTGATCAGCGTGACGACGAGCGGGACTTTCTGCTCTTCGGCCAAGCGACCGGCCTTGGCAGCGTTGGCCTTGTTGACCAACCCTGCCTCGATCGCGATCTCGGCCAACGTCTTCGGCACGGTGCACCCGACAAGATTCGAACCTGTGACCTTTGGCTCCGGAGGCCAACGCTCTATCCAGCTGAGCTACGGGTGCGTGTGGTTGGGGTTCTACCCGTGCGAGCGGGGAGAAACAAGCTGTCGTGGGGTTCGGTTACGATGAGCCATGGCGATCGACTACGTGCTCGCGGTCGGCTGCGAGCCGCAAACCACGCTCGGGGTGGAGCGTCTCGTCGAGCTTCACCGGACGAGGATCCTCGCCCGCTCCGCCCTTGCTCACATGCGCGAGGACGGCGAACAGCGCCCCCCGAGCGAGATCGAGGTCCAGCTGACCCTCCGCAAGCCCGGCGGAGACTCGGGCCGGGGGGTCACACTCCAGAACCTCCTCGACGAGGCGGCCCCCCTCGACACCGTCGCGCACCACTGCGCGACCTGCCCGGCCGGCCTGCCCCGCGAGTTCGCGTGTCATCGCCGGATCCGCTATCCGATCCCCGAGCACGTCGAGCAGTGGCTGATGGCCCGACTCCCGACCCAGCTCGCGACCACCGCGGGCGCCCTGCTCGTGCGCGGGCTCGGCGAGTTCGGCTGGGATGGCGCGCCGACGGCCAAGCTCCGGGCCGCGGGCAGCACGTACTTCGAGAGCCGCGTGGCCTACGGGGTGCGCTGGGAGGGCACCGACGGCAACATCGAGATCTCGTCCGATCAGGTGTTCCAGATGATGTTCATGGTCGGGCACCTCGCGCCGACCCACAGCTTGATGCTCGCGTTGTTCCTCGGCGTCATCCCGCATGACACGAGCGTGTATCTGCTCAAGGACGATGCGGGCCGCAGTCAGGCGCTGGCGAACGCTTCCGTCCCGAGCGAGGCGGACGCCGACATCGAGCAGATCGCCGCGTTCCTGCGCGCGCTCGCGGTCGCAGCACGCCTGGACAAGACCATCCTGATCGACGGCTGAGCTGCTAGGTTCGCGGCATGGGTCGCAAGGAAGACGCGCTCGAGTATCACCGTCGAGGGCGCAAGGGAAAGCTCGAGGTCGTTCCGACCAAGCCGCTGGTCAGCCAGATCGATCTGTCCCTCGCCTACACGCCGGGCGTCGCCGAGCCCTGCCTCGAGATCGCACGCGACGAGAACATGTCGTGGGAGTACACGGCGCGCGCGAACCTCGTCGCGGTGATCTCCAACGGCACTGCGGTCCTCGGGCTCGGGAACATCGGTGCCGCCGCCGGCAAGCCCGTGATGGAGGGCAAGGCCTGCCTGTTCAAGAAGTTCGCCGATATCGACGTGTTCGATCTCGAGGTGAACGAGACCGACGTCGACAAGTTCTGCGACATCGTCGCCGCGCTCGAGCCGACGTTCGGCGGGATCAACCTCGAGGATATCGCCGCGCCGGCGTGCTTCGAGATCGAGGAGAAGCTCCGCAAGCGGATGAAGATCCCCGTGTTCCACGATGATCAGCACGGCACCGCGATCATCTCTGGTGCTGGCCTCCTCAACGCCGCCGAGCTCGCGAAGAAGGAGCTCGGCACGATCAAGCTCGTCGTCTCCGGTGCCGGCGCCGCAGCGATCGCGTGCGTCGAGTTCTTCATCAGCCTCGGGATGAACCGCGCGAACGTCGTCCTCTGCGACTCGAAGGGCGTGATTCACAAGGGCCGCACCGATCTCAACCGCCAGAAGGCGAGCTTCGCGATCGTCGATGACGGTCGCCGCACGCTCGCGGACGTCATGCGCGGCGCCGACATGTTCATGGGTGTCTCCGTCGCGAACACCGTGACGCCCGACATGCTCAAGACGATGGCGGATCGCCCGATCGTGTTCGCCCTCGCGAACCCCGATCCCGAGATCTCGTATCCCGATGCGATCACCGCGCGGCCCGACGCGATCGTCGCGACCGGGCGCTCGGATTTCCCGAACCAGGTCAACAACGTCCTCGGGTTCCCGTACATCTTCCGCGGCGCACTCGACTGCCGCGCGACCAGCGTGTCCGAGGCGATGAAGCTCGCCGCGGCGCGTGCGCTCGCCGAGCTGACCCGCGAGCCAGTGCCCGACTCTGTCGTCATGGCGTACGGCGGCAAGTCGCTCAAGATGGGACCCGACTACTTCATCCCCAAGCCGTTCGATCCCCGCGTGCTGTGGTGGGTCGCACCGGCGGTCGCGAAGGCCGCGATGGAGTCCGGGGTCGCACGCATCCAGTTCGATATCGACGAGTACCGCGACAAGCTGATGGCGAAGGGATCCAACGCCGCGTACTCGATCATGCGGACGATCACGAAGGAAGCGCAGCGCGATCCGCGTCGGATCGTGTTCCCGCACGCCGCGAATCCCCGCCTGCTTCGCGCGGTCCAGCAGATCGTCGACGAGGAGATCGCGAAGCCGGTGCTGCTCGGACGGCCCGACGAGATCGCGAAGCTGTGCCACGAGATGTCGCTGGATCTGCTCGATCGCGTCGACATCATCGATCCGCGCACCGCGCCGAGCCAGGCGTATGCCGACCGGTTGTACGAGCTGCGCGCGCGCAAGGGCATGACCGCGTTCAATGCGCAGGCGACGATCACGAAGAGCGACTACTTCGGTGCGATCATGGTCGACCGTGGCGACGCGGATGGAATGGTCTCGGGTCTGCGCCTGAACTATCCCGAGACCGTGCGCCCGATCCTCGAGATTTTCGGGATGCAGCCGGGCGTGAAGGTCGCCGTCGGCATGTACATGATGGTCCTGCAGAACTCCGTGAAGTTCTTCGGCGACACCGTGTTCAACATCTTCCCCGATGCGGAGACGCTCGCCGACATCACGGTGCAGATGGCAGACGCGGTCCAGGGCTTCGGCGTCACACCGCGCGTCGCGATGATCTCGTACTCGAACTTCGGTTCGGTGCGGCACCCCGACGTCACGCGGATTCACCGGACGCTCGACATCGTGCGCGAGCGCCGCCCCGACCTCGAGATCGACGGCGAGATGCAGCCCGAGATGGCGCTCGACGCGACCAAGCGGCAGAACGCGTACGGGTTCTCGAAGCTGACGCGCGCGGCGAATACGCTGGTGTTTCCGTCGCTCGCGTCGGGCAATGCGGCGTACCAGATCGCCAAGGTGATCGGTGGCGCCTCCGCGCTCGGCCCGATCCTGCTCGGTGTGGCGAAGCCGGTCGCGGCGATGCAGAACGAGGCAACCGTCGACGAGATCGTCAACATGACCTCGCACGTCGTGCTCAAGGCGCAGCAGGCGCAGCGCCGCGCAGAAGCCAAGCGCGCGTAGATGGCGCTCGTGGTCGCCGCAGTCGTGGTCACCGTGCTCGCGGCGTGCGGCGGATCCAGGCCGGGGGAGCCGGACGCGGCCGGTATCTGCGCGGGCACACAG
>JACCQV010000902.1 GCA_013813945.1 Deltaproteobacteria bacterium
GACTCGAGGTCTCGACGGTGTGCTCGGCGCGTGCGTATAGCTTCTCGCGCGCAGTCATCAGCGCGCGGAGCTCGGCGAACGCGTGCGGATTCTCCGCCATCGGTCTCTGATCGCCCTGTGCGACGACGCGGTTCCAGTGATCCTCGGCGCGCGCGCGCAGCCACACGGTGCGACACCGCGAGCGGAGCAGGGCGAAGTTGGTAGGGTCATTGACGATCGAGCCGCCGGTCGCGAGCACCATCGGTGCGGGTGTGGCGAGCACGCGGGTGAGCACCTCGCGCTCGATCCGCCGGTAGTACGCTTCGCCGTGCAGGGCGAACACCTCGCCGAGCGGCAGACCCGCCGCTTCCTCGATCTGCTGATCGAGCTCGACGAACGCGACTCCCAGCTTCTTCGCGAGGGCCTCACCGACCGCGGACTTACCGGCGCCGCGCACGCCGAGCAACGCGATCGGCTTGTCCGTGCCCGCGGAATCCGCGGCTGCGAGCAGGACCGATGGGGTCGTGCCGAGCGCATGCGCGACCTCGGCGAACCGCATCAGCGAGATGTTGCCGGCGCCGGTCTCGAGCTGCGCCAGGAATCGCTCGGAGACGCCGCTGTGCACGGCGAGCTCGCGGCGCGACCAGCCACGGCGTTCCCGGTGCGCGCGGACGGCGCCTCCGACGGTGGACAGGTAGCTCGCCGAGGACACTGCTGCAATATAGTGCATCATCAAGAGAGATGACAAGCACTAAACTGCCTGGTATGTGATCGGCATGGATCCGACGCAGTTCGAGACCCACCCGAGCCGTTACAAGCACTGGAAGCTCACGGTCTCCGGTGACACCGCACGGCTGGTCATGGCGGTCGATGCCGATCATCCGCACCGCCCCGGCTACGAGCTCAAGCTCAACTCGTACGACCTCTCGGTTGATATCGAGCTCGCCGATGCGATCCAGCGCCTTCGGTTCGAGCATCCCGAGGTCAAGGCGGTCGTGATCACGGCCGAGCTCGACAAGGTGTTCTGCTCGGGCGCGAACATCTACATGCTCGGGCTATCCACCCACTCGTTCAAGGTGAACTTCTGCAAGTTCACGAACGAGACCCGGCTCTACCTCGAAGATGCGTCCACCAGCAGCGGGCTCGGCTCGCTCGCGGCGTGCAAGGGCACGACGGCCGGTGGGGGCTACGAGCTCGCACTCGCGTGTGATGAGACCGTGCTCGTGGATGACGGCAACTCCGCCGTCAGCTTCCCCGAGACGCCGCTACTCGCCGTGCTGCCGGGCACCGGTGGGCTGACGCGGCTCGTCGATAAGCGCAAGGTCCGCCGCGATCGCGCGGACGTGTTCTGCACGACTGCGGAGGGCATCAAGGGCAAGCGCGCCAAGGACTGGGGCCTCGTCGAGGATGTCGTGTCTCGCAGCAAGTGGGACGAGACGGTCGCGACCAGGGCCAAGGCACTCGCCGCGAAGCAGACGGTGGTGCGTGGTCCGGCGATCGAGCTCAAGGCGCTGAACCCGAAGGTCACCGCCACCGCGATCGAGTATGCGAACGTCAAGGTGACGTTCGATCGCGCGGCGCGCACCGCAAATCTCCTGGTGCTCGCGCCCGAGCGAACCGAGGACGTCGAGAAGGTCGCCGCGTCCGGGACCGAGCCGTGGGCGCTGCGCGCGTTCCGCGAGCTCGATGATGCGCTGCTCCACCTGCGCTTCGATCATCCCGACATCGGCATGGTCACGGTCCGGACGAAGGGCTCGCCCGGGCTCGTCAAGGCGTGCGACGAGCAGCTCGCGAAGTCGACGTCGGGTCTCGCGCGCGAGATTCGCCACTTCCAGCGCCGCGTGCTGAAGCGCTACGACAACACGGCGCGCAGCTTCTACGCGGTCGCCGATGCGCCGGACTCGTGCTTCGAAGGCGTGCTGCTCGAGCTCGCGCTCGGAGCCGACCGGTTCTACATGCGGATGGACGGCGACGAGAAGATCGGCGTCGCGACCAGCGTCGCGAACGAAGGCTTCTTCACGATGTCGACCGGACTGTCGCGGCTCGACGCGCGGTTCTACGGCGAGCCCGCGCGGATCGCGAAGCTACTCGCGCGCGGTGCCGACGGCGCGATCCCGTCGGAGGAGGCCGAACAGCTCGGGCTCGCGACCGTCGCGGCCGATGACATCGACTTCGCAGACGAGCTCCGGATCGCCGTCGAGGAGCGCGCGTCGCTGTCGCCCGATGCGCTGACCGGTATGGAGCAATCGCTGCGCTTCGTCGGGCCGGAGACACTCGAGACCAAGATCTTCGGCCGGCTCTCGGCCTGGCAGAACTGGATCTTCACGCGCGCCAACTCGACCGGTGAGCAAGGCGCACTCACCCTGTACGGCCAGCCCGAGCGGCCGCAGTTCCAGTGGAAGAGGACCTAGCCATGGGCAACGTACTCACCGACGAGAAGATCCCGAACAACGTCAACCTCGGCAGCGACAAGCGCCTGCAGCGTGCGCTCGAGGCCTGGCAGCCGCAGTTCATCGAGTGGTGGAAGCAGATGGGGCCGCTCGGCTGGCAGGAGCGGGACATCTACCTGCGAACGGCCGTCTCCGTCGAGACCGACGGCTGGGCGCACTTCGATCACGTGAAGATGCCCGACTATCGCTGGGGCATCTTCCTCGAGCCGAAGAAGGAAGGCCGCACCCACGGCTTCGGTGACCTCTACGGTCAGCCGGTGTGGGACGAGGTTCCGGGCGAGTTCCGCAATCTCATGAAGCGGTTGATCGTCACGCAGGGCGATACCGAGCCGGCGAGCGTCGAGCAGCAGCGCGATCTCGGTGCGACGGCGCCGTCGCTGTACGATCTGCGCAACCTGTTCCAGGTCAACGTCGAGGAGGGGCGTCACCTGTGGGCGATGGTCTATCTCCTCCACACGTACTTTGGCCGCGATGGTCGCGAGGAGGCGGAAGAGCTCCTCGCACGCCGCTCGGGTGATGCCGACAAGCCGCGGATCCTCGGCGCGTTCAACGAGCCGACCTCGCACTGGCTGTCGTTCTTCATGTTCACGATGTTCACGGATCGTGACGGCAAGTATCAGCTCAGCGCGCTCGCCGAGAGCGGGTTCGATCCGCTCGCGCGCACCTGCCGGTTCATGCTGACGGAGGAAGCGCATCACATGTTCGTGGGCGAGTCCGGCATCCAGCGCGTGGTGCGCCGCTCGTGCGAGCTGATGAAGCAGGATCCCAACAGCGATCCGCGCGCGCTCGGCGGCATCGATCTACCGACAGTCCAGAAGTACGCGAACCTCTGGTACTCGCTGTCGCTCGATCTGTTCGGTGGCGAGGTGTCCTCCAACGCCGCCGATGCGTTCGCGTCCGGCATCAAGGGCCGCTACAAGGAAGATCGCTACGACGAGCACAAGCTGGTCGGCTCGCACTTCGCGATGGATGTCCTCGAGGGTGGCAAGGTCGTCCACAAGGACGTGCCGATGCGAAACGCGCTCAACGAGGTGCTGCGCAC
>JACCQV010001003.1 GCA_013813945.1 Deltaproteobacteria bacterium
CCTTGCGCGCTTCCGCGCACCGGACCGCGCCGAGCGCACGTCATGAAAAGCGCTGCCGTCACGCTCGTCACGTTCCGTGCGCGGGTCGCGCGCTGCGGGCGAGAGAGAGCCCGCCCGCCTCGGAGTCCGGGCCCCCTGGGGAGAGAGGTACAGCGCACGGGCGCTACTGCGAGGGCGCGATACTGCGAGGGCGCGTTGACGGGTGTGCCGTGAGGGGCCGATCGCCAAGTTGGTGAGATGGCGTGCGTCGATCGTGCGTGCCCGTGTGCTGATTAGTTGTTGCCGCGCGCGGCGGCCGGCGGTGCTCGCGCACGGCGACCGAACCCCGACGCGTGCGTCCGAAGAGTGCTGCGGACGATGGCCATCGTTCGTCGATCACGCCGTCGTGCCCACGGGGGCACACTGCGGCGGTCGTTGATCGAACCGCCGGTGGGTCGCCGAGGTGCCGAGGTCGTGTCGTGACGGGGCGTGCGCAATCTGCACGCGGCCATCGAATGCCTAATGCGTGGAGAAGCGCGAACGTTGTTGCGACTGCAGACCCCCGTGCCCACGGGGGCACTTGCGCGGCGGTTGTTGATCGAGCGGCCGGTGGTCGCCGAGATGGTGAGCCGTGCTGCGTCGAAGCCGTGTGCGGAGTCGGCGACTGCGCAGCTTGTTCGCGTCGCCACCGACGGAGGTCGCCGCGCTCCTGAAGCATCGAGGCGCTAGACGAACCAACAACGGGGTCACAGATTCATCGAACCGTTGAGGGATACAGATCGTCTGACGTTCCACATTCTCGAACGAGTTGCTTGACACACTTTCTCTCCGCCATGAACGCGGTCTCTCGTGAGGTCTCGGTTTCTCTCTGATACTGCGCTGTACTCGAGTCTGCGCGGCGTTCTCGTACGCGGTGGCGTCATCGTCGGTCGTGTGCGTTCGGCGAGCGCACGATGCAGCGGAGAGCGTCGCGATTCTGCGTGGTACTGAAGTAATGCGCGCGCGAGTCGATCGTCGGCTCATGCCAGCGCCAAGGAAAGGAGCGTGCTGTCATGCTGCGTGAGGGAACGCGAGACGAGCATTGTGATGGGCAATTGGCGTTCGGGTCGGGTGGTGCGACGACCGATTGCGCGGACTGGCATCAGGTTCACGATCGGCTGCGCGTCAATGGACGCCAGCGGGCGGCCCTCGATGCGAACGAGGCCTACTTGCTGCGCGAGGCCGAACGTCTACAGATCTGGAAGCCGCTCGGCATGGTCTCGATCCTCGACTACATGGAACGCGTGCTGGGATACGGGCCGCGCACGGCGCAGGATCGGCTGCGCGTGGCGCGAGCACTGGCGCACCTGCCCGTGCTGACCGAGTCGCTCGGCGAGGCGAACGGGCTGACGTTCTCGGCGGTTCGGGAGCTGGTCCGCGTCGCGACACCCGATACCGAGGCGGCGTGGGTCGAGGCCGCGACCGGCAAGAACCAGCGAGAGCTCGAGGACCTCGTGGCGGGGCACGCGCCGGGCGATCATCCCCAAGATCCGACGGATCCCGACATCCGCTCGCACATGGTGAGCTACAAGCTGTCGCCCGCGACGTTCGCGCTACTGCGGCAAGCGACGCTCGCGCTCGACGAGGAACACGGCCGCCACCTCGACGACGACCAGCTCGTTGCAGCGTTGTGCAGCGCGGCGCTCGAGGCAGGGACTCCGGCGGAGCACACCGGACGCGCGAAGTTCCAGATCGCGCTGGCAGTTTGCGGCCGGTGCGATCAGGGCTGGCAGGAGGCCGCGGGCGTGCAGGTCGCGGTCGATGCGGCGACCGTGGAGCGCGCGCGGTGCGACGCGCAGCATGTCGGCTCCCTCGATGGGGAGCGGCCCGAGCGCGCGTACCAGGACATTCCGCCAGCTGTCGTCCGGTTCGTGTGGCGGCGTGACCACGGACGGTGTCAGACACCGGGGTGTCGATCCGCGCGTGGGCTCGAGATCCATCACATCCTCGCGCGGGCGCGTGGGGGCACGCACGAACCGTCGAACCTGACGCTGCGCTGCAGCTCCTGTCACACCGCTCATCACGCAGGGACGCTCACGATCAGCGGTACCGCACCGGGCCACCTCGAGACCCGAAGGCGTCACGATCATGCGGTGCCGGTCGGACCCGTGACGTCGGTGAGTGCCCCCGTGGGCGCGACGAAGCTGGGCACCCACGGGGGCACGACGAAGCTCGATGTTGCCGTGGTTCGAGTGCAGGCTCGCGATGCGCTGGTTGGGCTCGGCTGGAAGCGGGGGATTGCAAGGATCGCGGTCGACGAAGCGTGTGCCCACGTGGGCGCGGATCGGGAGGTCGAGGTGGTCATCCGTGAGGCCCTGCGCCGCTGTCCGAAGCCGGTGGTGTGATGGCACGCGCGCGCTGCGCTGGTCAGCCTCGGCTGGAAGCGCGGGGGAGTGCACGGATCGCGGTCGACGAGGCGTGTGCGTGGGCGCGGATCGGGAGGTCGAGGTGGCCATCCGTGAGGCCCTGCGCCGCTGTCTGATGCCCACGAGATGTTCGCCCGCGACGCGCAGTAGCACCGCAAAGGTCGAGCTCGAGATCGAAAGCACGGTCAGCGCGGAGCGGCGGCATCCGACTAACCTTGCCGCTGCGGAACGTCGGCGGCGGCTCGACGCCTGCATTCACCCAAGTGCAGAATGAGTCTCGGAGCCCACGATTGGACCGCAGGACTTCGACTGCGTGATCTGTTCACCCGGAAGCCGCAGCACAAGCCACGCCCCGCGGTGACCGGCAGCGGCTCGATGCCTCTGGTCCGTGTCTCCTCTGTGCCCAGCTGTCGCCTGGTGGGCTACGGGTCCACTTCGGCTCGTTCGTCGTTCCGCGGTGTTAGACCGGCGCGAGGCTTGCTGCGTTGAACTCGGATGGCGTCACGTCGCGGACCTCTGATCGTGCTCGCCCTCGTCCTGGCGGGGGCGAGCCCGGCCATGGCCGTAGAGCCGCCTCGGCACATGTGCCCGACGGCCGCCAGCCACGAACTGGCGAAGCGTAACGCGCAGCGCTTCGACGCCACGTACGTCGGGCGGCTTGCCGGCTTCGGCGGTGGTTGCGCGGTGCTGGTGATGACGTTGCTGTACTGGCGCCGGCGGCGCACGAACCGAAGGACGTTGGCCATGGTTGCGATCGTGCTCGGTTGCATCTCGGCGTGTGGTGCAGAGCCTTCGAGCGCTGCGCCTGCGGGCTCGGGCAGTGGCAGCGCTCGGCCTGCCGCCGGCGATGGCTGGGCGGCGAGTGATGCGCTCAAGGCGTCGCTCGCAAAGGAGGTGCCCGACGATCTTCGCGCCCTGTGGACGGCACGCACGACGCGAGTCACCCGCCAGGATGCGCCGTACCTCGCCAAGGCGGAGCTGTATCGCGGAGAGCGAACGATGCGGCCGGGGGAGGCGACCGTGCATCACCCATCGAGCTGGCTTGTCGCGCGGGTTCCCGGGCACAAACTGCGTATCCTCGCGACGCGCGAGGACTGGGCATGGCTGCGGGGCGCGGACAAGCTCCTGCTCGACACGTCAGCGCGGCGCCTCAGCTACGTGCGGACGATCATCGCTGCGCTCGGCCACACGGAACGGCGTTACGCGTGGATCGTGGATCGTGCCGAGGATCTTGGGTTCTTCAAGAAAGGATCCGACGCAGACCTCGCGCGTGCGCGAGTGCTCGAGACGAAGTATCGCCCGGTGATCAAGTCGCTCACGCTATCCGGAGATCGTGCGCCGTTCACCGGCGCCCTGTACGTCAACGGTCGCCATCACAAGATCATGCGCGTCGACGTCCGGCTTCACGCCGATGGCGAGATCACGTTCATCGACACGGTTCTCGAAGAGAATGCGCCCATCGGCGCGGTGTCCCCCTAGTCATGGTGATGGCTCGACTGCTCTATGTCGCAGTGATATCCACGACGGGATGCGGCTCTGCAGGCAAGACCGATGAGCCCGGACCGATCGAATCCGGTGGCTCGGTGCGGTAGGCGCCCACGGTGACTTCCCACGACGCGCCGAGCAAGCCGCCACGCGACGAGGCCGTGCTCGAGGTGGTGTTCCTCCACGAGCTTCGCGCTGCGGGCGCCACAGCGAAGGATCACGTTTGCCTGCGCGTTCGAGGTCCGGGCGGTGCCACGTTCGATCCCAGTCGTGCGCTGATCGCCGCGATCCAGAAGACCTATCCTTCCGCGATCGCTGCGTCGGAGTGCTCTGGAGGCGGACCGCGGCCGGTTCAGACGAAGGCCGGCGCCGCCGCGTTGATCTGCGACATCGGACCGGTGATCTGGGACGGCGCGGAGGTCGCTCGCGTCGAAGGCGGTGGCGCGAGTCGCGGCGGAGCGATGGAGATCCGCGAGGTCGAGTATCGGGTCGAAGGGCAGGGCGGCGCGTTTCGGGTCACCGCCGACCGCGTCCTGCGGCAGAACTGATCGTTGCGGACGAATCTTCTCCGGATCCAGGACCCTCGCCAGCGAGAGCTTCGCTCGTATCCCCGACTTCCAACGGGCTCCAACGCGAGCGTGATCGAGTCAACTGCGGGTTCGGTTCGCGCGCGTAGTTCGGATCACCAGAGCGGCGCAGATCAACGCATTCATGCCCAGCGCCGCGATCAGCAGAGCGCGCGATGGGGCGGCATCTGGCGGCCCACCTGCGAGGTTGTCCAAGGAATTATTCAGACGGCAGCCGAGCCCGATGTTCTGATTGCTGCAATCGACGACGTTGCTTGGCGACTCGACTCGATGCGGAATCGTCCGCACCGTCAAAACGATCGCCATCGCCACACATGCCACGGCGATCCCGCTCGCGATCGCGGCAGCCATCAGGATGTTCCTGCGCAGGAACATCCCGAACAGGGCGAGCGCGCTGGAGAGCACTACGAGCAGCCAGGTCCACCGGCTCGCCTCGAAGCCGCTGAGCACGACGTAGCGCTGGAAGTCGTAAGCCACGGCGCCCTTGAGTGCGAACAGCACGAAACCGGCAGCGAACAGCAACAGAACCATGCTCGTGCGTCGATGCATCCGTTCACACTAACCATGCGTCCGCGTTGATGCCCGGGCGCGTGCTGGCAATTCCCGGTGAGGATCAGTACGCGAAGGCGTCCAACCTAACCCCAGGGATCGCTTGTGTTGACCTCGTAGGCGTAGGCGTAGGCGTAGGCGTAGGCGTAGGCGTCTGCGTAGGCGTCTGCGTAGGCAACCGGCCGAGCCACCGGCCGATACCGGGTCGATGTTCCATT